>JAKJGA010000205.1 GCA_022704645.1 Spirochaetota bacterium | reverse complement strand
CAGAGACTCATGTTGAAACAGATAAAAAATTAAAGAAGGAACTTCCTTCTTGCCAGACTAACTGCGGCGGAAATATAAAGCTCTATAAAAAAGACGGTGAAACAAATTATTACATTGTTGATGCCGGTTCCAACTTTAAGGGACATGGTGTTGACGCAAGTATTGAAGAAGCTTCTTCAGTAAGTTCGTATCTGAAAAACTTGTTCCCGGATTTTAAATTTATTCCCGCTCACGGTCGAGGCGGCGTTGGTTCAAAATCTTCTTTTTGAAAGAATTCCCCGCAATTGCGGGGTTTCTTTAATTTTTGACTTTTCAATTTATACTTTAAATTCTTATCTATTGACTCAATTAAAATGATATTTCAACACCGAAATTCGGAATAGGAACAACATCTTCCTTTTCAATTTTCGGATTATTTTTGCTGTATCCGTATCTATAATCCCATTTCTCTTCTTCAGGTGATTGAGCTGTAACATTAATGAGTTCAAGATACCACGAAAAATATCCCCATTCATATCTCTGACGGTATTCATAACGAAGATCTATCTGATAACTCGGCTTATATCTTTTAGAATTTATTGCTCCGAAAAGAGGAACCCACCTTTCATGATTTGGATCTTTCGGATCGGAGTAATCCGTATCATGCCATCCGCTGTTGATCGGAGTGTACGGCTTTGAAGTATTATATTGAACTCTTGTAGAGAAAGTATGTCTTTCATACTTATACGCCAGAACCATTTTCAGGATATGCCGCATATCATAGGGAGAATCTATCCATTTCTTATACTCAGAAGGATCATAATACATACCTTCAGAGGCATAGTCCTGAACTAATTGAGCATTATTGTTTTTTGCTCCGGTTTTATACTGACTCTTATCAAAAGTATAATTAATGAACCCATAAAATCCGTTTTCATTTTCATTAATATCTTTTTTAATCATAAATTCAGTCCCGTAACTTTTCATCTTCATACAGTTTTTATAATTACGTTCAACGCCTTCATCATCTATCCATTTTTCTTCAGTCAGCTGATCAAGATAATAATTATAAAAACCTTCTATCTTAACAGAAAAATTCTTACCCAGCTTCTGCTCAATTCCTGCTGATGAGTGATATGAGTATTGAGGAGTAATATATTTTGCTTTTGAAAGATGAGGCATTAATTGAAAAAACGAAGATGAAAGCTGCGGAAAGAAAGAATATTTTCCGCCTGCAAAAGAGACAGTTGTTTCCGATGGAAAAGTATATGCTATCATTCCCCTCGGATCAACAAGCGTTTTCTTAGTTAAAAACAAATATTCCGTACGAATTCCCGGAACGAATTCCAATCCTTCGAAATTTATTTTTACTTCAGAAAAACCGGAGATTGTTTGATTTTTAATATTGTCTCCAAGATGTACAAGACTCAGCCATTCTTCATCACCTAAATCTTCGGATGTTTTATTTACCTCAAAACTTGTTCCGGCTGTTCTAAAGTAGTAATATGTAAATTCACCGCCGGCTTTAAGTTGAAGATAATTTTTTATTAAATCAATCTTAACTGATTCTTTTATCCCGGCTATTATTGGTTTTGTCTGCGGTTCAAAACCGTCACGAAGAACTTTGACATCAGAATCTCTCATGGCAAAAAACATTTTTGAAGTCATCATCGAATTATATAGCAGCAGCTTATTCTGCAAAGCTTCATTGGGCGTATAAGTGTAAGTAATTCCCTGCGCATGGGAAAAAGTTGATTCTTTAAATTTTATATTAGTTAGATAAGGGTCATCAGATTCAGAAAGAGAATCTTCTTCTGTCACAAATTTCATTTTATCAAAAGATCCAAAAGCCAGAAAGCTGATTGCATTTCTATCGTTGAAATTCCTTTTAATCTTTATCTGATAATCTCCATATTGAGGAGCCTCACTTGGGACATCCTTTCCCATTGCTTCATAAATCTCTTTTGTCGCTTTCAGAAAGAGAGAAATATAGCCTATTCTTCCGGCAAAAATGAAGTAACCGTTATTTTTTGTTTTTTCAATTCCTTCTTCGTAATATTTCTCCTTCAGAGGAGCTTTCAGAACGACAGAAGAATAAAGCATTGAAATGTCTGCATATCCTCCGAATTTCTTTACTTCATCCACAGTATTTACATTTATTACAGCTGATTGAGCATTACCGAAATGAGCAGGAAAAGATGACGAATATAAATCAATCTCATCTATGATATTCGTATTAATTACCGAATGCAATCCTCCAAAGTGATAAGGATTGTAAATAGGTATGTTATCAACAAGATATCCGTTATAATCAGGGCTTGCTCCGCGAATAATCAATGGACCGAACATTCCGTCAGTTCTCATAACATTCGGAAGAGCCGTCAAGGCACTCAAAGAATCACCAAAGGCAGCTGGAATCGCCTTTATTTCTTTGTTAGAGAGGGAATGCCTGGAAATTCTTTGAATGTCTCTGTCTCCTTTGATTGTAATAGCCCCGCCCTGAACTTTAAGAGGTTTTAATACAATATTCCTTTCTTCCGGAGCACTTATTACAATCTTCTCCTGAAAAATCTGACTTCCTTCTGATTTAACAATTATAGTATATGTTCCGGCAGACGGGAAAGTAACATTATATCTTCCATATTCGTCAGTATATGTTTTGGTTTTAATTTCCAAAATCATGACGGTTGCCATATCAACCGGCTTCCGGCTTATTGAATCAGTAATTATACCTTTCAAAGATATTTTTTGCTGAGCAAAAACAGTTACGCTAATTAGAAATAAACAAATGAAAGCAGCTATCTTTTTCATCATTCTTCCTTTAATATTAAACTTCATATTTTCTAATTAGAAATACATATAACTTTCATAAAGTCGTCCTGACTTCTAAGACCGGACAGAAAGAATTCTCTGTTCTATATCTTTTTCCGACATCTAAGCTTTAAATTTATAATTTTTCATATAAAGAAATCTTTCTTTGATAGGTTTCTGATTTTTTTCAAAAAACCATAATATTATTACATTTATTGAGAATTTTGCTTGATACTAAAAGGGTATAGTCTGACTTTAAATGTTTGCGCTGCTTTTCGGCTTTTTGCCGGATATTCTGATATATAAGCGCTGATATC
>JAKJGA010000204.1 GCA_022704645.1 Spirochaetota bacterium | reverse complement strand
GAATTTTTTAAAATATCATAAGTATCATCAAACGCATCCCGGGTATGAATTATCAAAGGCTTATTATACTGAAGCGCAGTCTCAATCTGCCACTCAAAATACTTAATCTGAATTTCTCTGGTGTTCGGCAGATGATAATAGTCAAGACCGACCTCTCCGATACCGATAAATTTGTTATCCAGACCTGATCTTTTTATAACTTCAATTTCATTTTTAAATTCTTCCGCATCAGAATCGTAAAACTGTGATGAAGGATGAACTCCTGCTGCGAAAAATACGTTTGAATGCTTCGCGGAAAAATCTTCTGCCCAGCGCATGGACGGAATTTCAGTCGCGATATGCACAGCATAGGAAACCGAATTCTCCTTCATGGAAGCAAACAGGCTCTCTTCTGAAAAATTTGCATCAATTATACAGCTGTCAAAATGCGCATGAGTATCAATATACACGAGATCCTCCGTCAAAAGAGATGAAATCATTTGTATTATGACGTTTTTAGAGCGCAAGAATAAAACCGTATGAAGCGAACCTGCCTTAATTTATTAGAAAATCAAACAAGTACTTCTTCTGTTAATTTATAGTTAAAATTTACAAAAATGTTCAAATTAGGCTTGAACATTTTTTGATTAAAATTTATAAAAAAAGAGTAATTTTTTGTTAATTTTTACGACAAATCAACACTACGAGGTAGAGATGAACGGGAATGCCGGTTCAGAGAAGCATTGCGAAGAGTTCACTAAAGCATTCGATACCTTTTATTCGCCGCTTTTCGGTTCTGTTTATTCAAAAACCGGAGACTTCGACGATGCAGAAGATATCTGTCAGGAGGTTTTCATGAGGCTTTTCAACCAGTTTGCAAGCGTGTCAAATGTCCGCGCGTGGATATACGGCACAATGCGCATTGTGTTGATGGAGTTTTACAGAAAGCGGGGCAAATCCGAGAGCGATATCGATTCGATTCTCGAAGATGCATCACTTGCTTATGTAAACGGCTTTAGAGAAACAAGACTTATTCTCGAGGAAGCGATCGAATCGGGAAATGTTTTTGATTCTGATTCTGACAGGGCTTTATTTGATCTTGTGGCCGTGAACTGCTACACTTATTCCGAAGCGGCTAAACACCTCGGAATAACATTCAGGCAGGCAAGATACTCTTTTTCGAAGACGTCTAAAAGGATAGTTGATTATTTCAACTCAAAAGGAATAAGCAGCCTGGAGGAATTGCTATGACGGAAACAAAAACACTTCTCCGCTTCATGGAGAAATACCGTTTCACGGAAGAGCTTTCTCCCGAACTGCGCAAGAGAATCCTTTCATCCAAGAAGAAGGCTTTTAAAAACATTATTAAAACGGGAAATTCGATACCGGTTTTCTTTATGTTTTTCAGAAAAGTCTCTCAAGTATTAAAAAAATGGGGGCTCAATGTGAGTATATCAAATTCAAAAAAACTGGCAATTGCCCTTCCGCTTTTTCTCTTACTGGCGGGAGCCGGCACATTTTTTCTTGTAAACAGAGAACCCGGCGTTTCAACAGCATCATCAGAAATTCAGCCGAATTCGGCTAAAATAGCATTTGTTGTAGGTTCTGCTGAAATTATACGCGGCGGTAAATCAGAAGCAGCGGCCGTTAATTCCGTAATAAAGTCCGGCGAAACCGTTAGAACTTCTACCGGAGCTATGATCGTTCTTCAGGTAAGCGGAAGCGCGAATATCAAAGTTCATGAAAATACCGAGTTCGTGTTTGACTCAATCGATGAATCAGGTAAGACCAGCATCGATCTTAAAAACGGTTCATTATATTCAAAGCTTAAAAAATTATCGAAGGACCAGAGTTACGAAATTAAAACCATGACATTCACCGCGGCAGTGCGCGGAACTGAATTTTTAAGCACTTCATCGGAAAAGGATTCAGGGATCAAGGTTCTTAACGGAAAAGTGAGCCTTTCTGCAGGCGAATCAATCGAAAACATTGCCGATGCCGGAAACGGAATAAAACTAAACAAATCAGGAAAACCTGAAATTTATTCACTTAGCAAAAAGGAAACCCTTCTTCTCGAAAAAGACTCGGTTCAGACGACATTAGAAAATATTGAAGGGAAAACCGAAGAGGAATTAAAACTTATACAGCAGGCAACCCTTGATAAAACAGCTGAGCTTGACAAGAAAATTGAAGAAGAAACAGCATTCGAAAAACTTAGCCCTCTTCAAAAATTAAGGGCGCTCGGGAAGCCTCTTACAATGATAAACATGCGTGACGGATCGCAGATAGCCGGAAGCGTTCAAAGATCTGATGATAAATTCCTTTATCTTGATACCGGAGACGGAATCGCCAAACTTCCGGTTGAAGAAATCTTAAGACGCACACCGATGAAATAACGCTCTAAGCCGCGGATAAGTCCGCGGCGCAAATAACTAAATTCACCAGGAATGAACAATGAAAAAAATAGCCTTAGCAGTAATTCTTCTGTTTTCCATTACTCTTAAAGCCGAATTTCTTTATTTGAAAGACGGTCAGGTAATACAGGGTAAAATTATTTCGGAAGATGCAGAATCTTACACCGTTCAGACCAAATATCAGACAAGAAGAGTTAACCGCTCAGAAGTAACCAGAATAATGTACGGTGAACGCAAACTCGAAAGAATTTATCTTTTGATGCGCGACGGAACAAAAATGGATGGTTATAAAGTTGATGAAGATGCAGAGAAAGTTCTCATCAGGGAGAAAGAAGATTCTCCCCGTGAAATCAGCATAAGCAAAAAAAACATTAAACAGATGTCGCAGACTGAGATCATTCCTCTTAACCCGTCAATAAATGCAAGAATCGGGATTTTTTATCCGTTAAATTCTCAGGGATCAAAATTAAAACCGGCAATAGGCATTTATCTCGGCAGCGGCATGAATTTTCAATTGATAAAAGACACGAGAATTAATTTTGAAGCAGGATTCGCGAAAAACAAAAGCGAACATACAGGTCTTTATATGAGGTTTATTCCTCTTACTGCAAGCATGGAAAAAAATATCAATTTCGGCAGATTGCACCTTAATCCCAAATTTACTCTTGGAGGAGTAATTCTTGATTATGACGACGGCGAAACCGATCCTCAGAGAGAATTTGCATTTCTGACCG
>JAKJGA010000203.1 GCA_022704645.1 Spirochaetota bacterium | reverse complement strand
CGCACGATTTTAATAATATGCTCGCCGGCATAATCGGCGGAGCTGAACTTCTTCAAATGCGTTTATCCGAAATCACCGATGATCCGAAACTGACCGGCGATATCGATATAATAATAAAATCAGCGACACATGCGTCCGAACTATCCAACAGACTACTTGCCTTTTCAAGACGTCAGGCGGCGGCATCTGTTCCGACAGATGTTCATCAAGCGATAATCGGTGCGATTTCGCTTCTTCAAAATACCGTCGATAAGCGAATTGTCATCCAGACAGAATTTAATGCAGAGTCCGGAATTATACTGGGCGATCCGCCGCAGATTCAAAATGTCTTTCTTAATCTTGGAATAAACGCCGCTCACGCAATGCCGAACGGCGGCATTCTCTATTTTTCAACACGCTGCAAAAATATGTCAGAGGATGAATGCGAATCAAGCCCGTTCGAACTCAAGCCCGGATCATATATTGAAATTACAGTCACGGATACAGGCTGCGGAATAAATCCGGAAGACATCACAAAAATATTCGATCCATTTTTCACCACAAAAAAACAAGGTTCAGGCACCGGACTCGGACTTGCCGCCGCCTATGCAACTATTCAGCAGCATAACGGAGCGATAACTGTTTCAAGCAAACTTAACGAAGGAACAACTTTCAAAATAATTCTTCCTTTAAGCGAAGAGCTCCCGGAAAAGAAAATTATTAGTGAAACAATATACACGGGTCACGGAACCGTTCTGCTTGCTGACGACGAAGAAGTTATGCGCCTGGTCGGCAAAGGACTTCTTGAAAAATTCGGTTATAATGTTATTCTTGCAGAGGATGGAGCAAAAGCTGCAGAAATTTATAAAAAAGAAAAAGACAACATCGATCTTGTCATTCTTGATATGATAATGCCGGTCATGAGCGGCCGCGATTGTTTCTTCGAAATAAAAAAAATTAATCCGGATGCAAAAATCATAATAGCATCGGGTTTTATTCAGTCACGCGATTTGACTGAACTTCAGAAAAACGGACTGAACGCATTTATACATAAACCGTTCAGAAGTCATGAACTCAGCAAAGTTACTGCAGAAATGACCGGAAATCTAAAATAAAAAAGGGACGGTTAAACCGCCCCTTCTGTTCATTCAGTTTTCAAAACAATCATACATCAATCAGAGTCTTGCAACGATGTCATCTCCGACTTCACTCGTCTTGTTGTTTCCGCCTCTGTCCGGAGTCTTTACCTTGTCATCCTTAAGATGTTCTATTACGGCAGCTTCGATTTTCTTTGCAATTTCCTTTTCGCCGAGAAATTCAATCATCATTGCACAGCTCATGATTGCCGCAATAGGGTTTGCTTTCTGCTGACCTGCGATATCCGGTGCAGAACCGTGAACAGGCTCAAACATCGAAGGCATTTCGCGAGTCGGATTAAGATTCGCGCTTCCGGCAAAACCGATTCCGCCTGTAACGATTGCAGAAATATCTGTCAAAATGTCGCCGAAAAGATTAGAAGCAACTATAACGTCAAAAGTTTCAGGGCATCTCACAAGATTCATTGCAGCCGCATCGACATACATTTTGGTGTATTTGATATCCGGATAATCCGCCGCAACTTCTTCAAGAATTTCATCCCACATAACCATGCTGTATTTGAGAACATTCGATTTTGTGATGCTCGTTACATGTTTCTTAACGCGTTTTTTAGCAGTTTCAAAAGCATAACGGATAATTCTTTCAACGCCGATACGCGTGAAATAATTAATCTGCATCGCGCATTCCTGCTGAGTTCCAACATAGTGTCTTCCGCCGAGAGTTGTATACTCGCCTTCTGTGTTTTCACGGATACATACAAGATCAATATCAAATTCCTTTTTGTCTTTAAGCGGCGTGCCTACACCGGGTAGAAGAACTGACGGACGGATATTTACATACTGGTCGAAGTTTTTTCTCATCATAAGAAGAGGCTCAACAGCAACATGCTCAGGCGCCTTGTCCTTGTTTCCGAGTGCTCCGAGAAGGATAGCGTCGAATCCTCTCAGTTGTTCAATAAAATCTTCAGGCGCGCAATGGCCGATTTTAGCATAAAGCGACGAGTTCCAGTCAAATTTTGTCGTCGTGCAGTCAAGCTTTACTTTTTTGATTACTTTTTCAGCTTCGGCAACAACCTCGGGACCGATTCCGTCTCCGGGATAAAGAGCTATTTTATAAGCCATATTTTTCTCCTTTATTTAACGCCCTTGGGCATATTTTCAATTTAATCAACTTAACATATTCTTAAGTCTATTAAATATTTGTAAAGTATATTTTTTACTTTAAAGCAGCAATCGTGACTCCGTCACCGCCCTCACCTTGCTGACCGCTTCTTGAGCTCAAAACATAATAACTGAATTTGAGATGACTGCGCACCGCATCTTTCAAAGCTCCGGTTCCGTGACCATGAATAACAACCGCAGTTTTAATGCTTTTCGCCATCATTGAATCAAGATCAGAATCGAGTTTCGATAACGCCTCGTCAACGCGCATTCCGCGGAGATCTACGGTATTATAAGTTGTCTGTATTGTAAGCGGAATATCACTCGGTTCAATAGTTACCGTCCGCACTTGAAAAACCTGACGGGGTTCTTTTCTTTCCTTAACGGCAAAAACATCCTTAAAGGAATATTTTGAACGGATTGAATTACCGAAGATTAAATTGAGTTTCTTATTCTTCAAGTCTATGGATTCGACAATCCCTTCAGCTTCAAGAGGTATTACAAAAACAGAAGATCCCTTGGTGCATTTTTCCGGATTGAATTTCTCATATTTGTCTTCAAAAAAATCTTTTCTGATATCCAGAATGCTTTCCTCGGTCTTTTTCTTTTCAGAGACAATTTCATCCCTGATTTTTTCTGCATCCTTCAGAGTCAGATGATTAAGCTCTCTAATTCTGTTTTGTATTCTCTCATGGGCAGTCTTGAGTTCTTCTATAAATTCTATTCCCTTGGCTTCCTTGGCTTCACGAACCGCCTGCTTGAGCTTTGTCTCAAGTTCTTCATTAGCGGATATCTTCTCAAGTAATTCCTTTCTGATTTCTGACACGGCATCACGTTCTGCGGCAAGCTCCGTCTCATACCTGTGAAGCTTCTCAAGCAATGCATCCGCATTAAG
>JAKJGA010000202.1 GCA_022704645.1 Spirochaetota bacterium | reverse complement strand
GGTAACGATCTCAAAGAAGAGAAAATTATGCATACGATAGCGGGAGGTCAGTAATCATGGCTGGTTTAAAATTAAAGAATATTATGGGGAAAATCGCAGGATTTTTTACAGCGGCAAGCCGCTCCGGTTTGCTGTGGCCTGTGATTTTTTTCGGGCTTATTCTTCTTGTAAATGCGCTGATCAATCCGGGATTTTTTGATATTGAAATCAAAGACGGACGTCTTTCCGGAAGTTTAATAGATATCATGAACCGTTCGAGTTATATAATACTGCTTGCAATCGGTATGACATTTGTTGTTGCGACTGCCGGAATTGATATATCCGTCGGTGCTGTTGTTGCAATTTCAGCGGCCGTATCAGCTTACCTGATCGGCGGTACACTTGTTGTAGAGAACGGTGTTCAGCAATACGTCAGCTTTATGCCGATGCCAGTTGCTATTATAGCGGCTTTACTCATCGCGACTGCTCTTGGTATGTGGAACGGTCTTTTAATTTCACGGATGGGATTGCAGCCGATTATTGCAACTTTAATTCTGATGGTTGCCGGGCGCGGTATTGCCCAGCTGATAACAAGCGGACAGATTATAACAATCTATTATAAACCGTTTTTCTTTATAGGCGGAGGATATCTTTTCGGAATACCATTTTCGATTTATATAGTCGCGGCAGTTCTTGCCGTAGTTATGTTTCTTAAAAAAAGAACGGCTCTCGGGCTTTTTATTCAGTCTGTCGGAATCAATAAAACGGCAACTAGATTTGCCGGAATTAATTCATCGAATATAATTCTTTGGGTTTATGCATTCAGCGGATTTTGCGCAGGTATTGTAGGTCTTCTTGTCTGCTCGAATAACAAGAGTGCGGATGGAAATAATGCCGGTTATAATATGGAACTTGATGCTATTCTTGCCGTAGTTTTAGGCGGAACATCTCTTGCCGGCGGTAAATTCTACATCATGGGAAGTGTGATAGGGGGACTGATTATTCAGAGTTTAACTACCACGATTTTTTCGATAAAGGAAATTAAACCTGAGGCGAATCTGGTCGTTAAAGCTGTAATCGTTTTTGTTGTATGTCTTATCCAGTCTGAATCGTTCCGGAAGAAAGTTGCCGGAGTAATTTTTCTCAGGGAGAAAAAATCATTATGAATATAAAAAATATTCCAATACTTTCTTGTATCACCGGCGGAAAGGGCGGTAATAGCTCAGGATCGATGTTTAATTTTAAAT
Source organism: Spirochaetota bacterium (assembly GCA_022704645.1). GTDB lineage: Bacteria > Spirochaetota > UBA4802 > UBA4802 > JAFGJZ01 > JAKJGA01. The sequence continues at coordinate 1,928 of JAKJGA010000202.1, read as the reverse complement.
ATCTTCTGCTGGCTGCGACGATTGCTCTTTTTATTGTAATGTTCGGTATAGGATCTGTTTCATTCAGAGGCTTCTTTTCTCTGAAGGTTTTCTTTGACCTGTTTATCGATAATCCTTTTCTCTTTATTGCTGCTATCGGTATGACATTTGTCATCATCACCGGCGGAATAGATCTATCGGTCGGTTCGGTCGCGGCGCTTACTACAATGATAACCGGAACTCTTGTGGAAATTCACGGTGTAAGTCCTGCTGTTGTTCTTCCTTTTGTTCTTTTTGTCGGATCTTTAATAGGATTTCTAATCGGGATAATGGTTCATTTTTTTAAGATACAGCCTTTCATAGCGACTTTGGGAGGAATGTTTCTAGCACGCGGAATTGCTTTGATGATTAATACCGATTCAATTACTTTAAATAATTCATTTTTCAAGGCAGTTTCGAATTATCATATTCCTGTTATCGGAAATGCATTTATCACAATCAATGTTGTTATTGTTTTGTTAGTTGTAGTCATTGCCATTATTCTTGCACATTATACAAATTTCGGAAGAACGGTTTATGCTATCGGCGGGAATGAGCAGTCTGCGATACTGATGGGTCTTCCTGTAGGACGTACCAAGATTCTTGTCTATACAATTAGCGGTTTCTGTTCGGCGCTCGCCGGAGTAACGATGATGTTTTATATGCCGTCAGGTAATCCTCTTCATGGAGTAGGAATGGAGATGGATGTCATTGCCGCTGTAGTAATCGGAGGTACGATGCTGACCGGAGGTTCCGGCTATATGCTCGGTACGGTTTTCGGAGTTTTGATTTTAGGTACGATTGCGACACTAATAAATTTCCAGGGAGGAAGCGTAAATCCCTGGTGGATACGTATAATAAACGCGGCGCTAATTCTTGTGTTCTGTCTGCTTCAGATTTTATTTGAAAAGAAAGGCCGTAAAATAGCTAAATCCTGAAGTGCATTGTTATAAACCGGTAAATGCCCCGCCCGGGCGGGGCATTTACCGGTTCGACTACAACTCTATTTCTCTGTATAAACTCCATTATTATCATCAGCAAGAGCTTTCATGAAATCTTCATCCTTATCATCACCTAGTCCGACGCTGTGAATGATTACACGGCCGTTATTAAGTGATTTAATTTCTTTCAGAATTTTGTCGGATGATGCGTCAGAAGGCTGGCCGTCAGAAAGAAAAAATATTACATCTACTCCGCGTACATTGAGAGCTGCCTTGAGTCCTGCAAGAGCGCTTGTGCCGCCGCCTGATTTCAGATTGTCAACGAAGAATATGGCTTTATTCTTTGTCATGTCAGTTGCGGCAAGTACGTTTTTATCCCAGTAATTTATTGAAGATGAAAAAGTTAACACGGTAAATTTGGTTTTTTCATCGAGTCCGCGTATTGCCGGCATAAGTTCTCTACGAGCTGTTGCAAGTTTTGTAGACTCGTTTTCAATGCTTTTTGAAGCTAAACCTCCCAGAGGTCCTTTGAGTTTTTTTCTGATGATTCCGCCGGCTTCGCTTGCCGCCTGTGCTCTTAATTTGTCGGAAACATTTCCTTCATTTTTGCCTTCCATACTTCCGGATACATCTACAAGAAAAACAACATTCTTACCTTCCGTTTTTATCCCGAAATAGCTTTCGGATTTTGTAAATCTGTAGCAACCGGTAGCAGTACAAAAAATAGCAGTTAGTGTTAATAGTAATAATTTTCGTTTCATTTTTCCCCCTGAAATATATTCTATGCTATAACATATGGTTTCTTTATCAAGGCTTTTTTGATTTTTGAACAACTGCAATTACAGAAACTTCGGGTTTAGGTGAATATGTCTGAATGATTAAAACTTTATTTGCATCAATTGATCTTATCGTGAACTGATAAGTTTTATCACCTATTTGAATTTTTAGATTATCATTTTCCAATGTCCA
>JAKJGA010000201.1 GCA_022704645.1 Spirochaetota bacterium | reverse complement strand
TCAGCAACATAATGAGTTGATGCATTAGCAACATAGACTGCCGCAATTTCCTTATTCGAGGAAAACATACTATCAAGCAGAGACTTAAAATTATCAGAATTAGCCTGACCGCTTAATCGATATGTTTCAAGAGAAACATCTTTATTATTTTCAAAGAAATGCTTAAAACCGTCAGAACGTTCTTCAATATGATGATCCGAATTAGACGGCAAAACAATACAGATTGATCCTTTTTTTACAACAAGACTGATTAGCTTAGCGCAAATAACCCCGCTCTGATATGCGTCCTGACCGATAAAAGAGACCGCTTTTAAGTCAGGGACATTCGCATTAAACAAAACATATGGAATACTTTCCGGAATTTCAGAAAGGAACTCACGGGCCTCTTTCCACATAATGGGAGCAATCATCACTCCGTCGGGTTTGGACTTAAGAAGACTCCTTGACGCCTCTACAAATGATTCAGAAGAATAACGATCGTACTCAAACATCCTTACCTTCACATGATGCTGTTTTAATTCCGAAACAGCCTTTTTAATTCCTTCTGCAGACATAGCCCAATATCCGCTGTCCTGATCGGGAGAAGGCATCAATACGGCAATAGTATATAACCTGGATAAAGACAAATGTCTTGCATATAAGTTTGGCCTATATCCAAGCTCGGCAATGATCTTATTTACTTTCTCGATAGTCTTGACGGAAACTCTTCCCCGGCTATGAACAACTCTATCGACAGTACCGATTGAAACCTTTGCCTTTTTTGCTACATCTCTTATAGTTGCCATTATTCTCCAAAAATGCGTTACCGTTAACGCATAATCCGCTTATTATATTTTTGTCAAGATTAATATTTCATTTTTTCATCAATCTGATATTTTAATTTAGAAAATGGTGATTTCTATTACGAGCAAGAGTAAAAAAATTGTTTTAGTGATTTGAAATAATTTCTGAGAATTAAAAACTCCGGATACTTCAATATGAAATATCCGGAGTCTGAATAATTTACTGTTTAACAGCTCCGCTTGTGAGACCTTCTATAATGTACTTCTGAGCAAGCATATAGAAAATTACCGCAGGAACCATCGCAAGAGTAATATAAGCAAGAACAAGAGGCCAGTTATATACATACTGACTTGCAAATGACATTACACCCATTGGAAGTGTAAAGTATTTCTCACTGTTCAATATAAGCAGTGGAAGAAAATAACTGTTCCAGCTTCCAACCATCGCAAGTATCGCAATTGTAGTTAATACCGGCTTTGAAAGCGGTATCACTATTCGTACTAAAAACTGTAACTGAGTACATCCGTCAATAGTTGCGGATTCTTCAAGCTCCATAGGAATTTGTTTGAAAAAACTTCTGACAAGCATTATCTGCATAGGCAGAGCAAATGCAACCTGAGGAAGAATTACTCCGAAATAGTTATCAAGAAGATACATGTTCTTCAACTGAACATACAACGGCAGAATTGCCACTGCAGGAGGAAAAAGAAGCCCTACAAGAAAGAAGTTAAATATCAGTTCTCTTCCGGGAAATTTTATACGCGAAAGCGCAAATCCTGCGAAAGAAGAAAGAATTACTCCAAGCATAACCGTAGTTGACATGATCAACATCGAGTTAAAAAGACTTAAAAAGAATCTTGATCTTTTAGGATGAAGAACATCTACATAGTTCTCCCATAAAAAAGGATCCGGCCAGCCGAAAAGATCGAGTCTTAGCTGAGCAAGATTTTTGAAACCGCCCACTAACGCAAGAAGCATAGGGAGCAAAGTAAGTACTGCTAAAGCTATTAACAGTGTGTACTGAATCGTTTTAGCTGTTTTATTTCCGTCTACTATCATACTACTCTCCTACGATTCCTTTTCTGCTGTAAATTTCTGATAAAGCAGACTTACGCCTATTGTTATCATAAATATAACAACAGCTACAGCACTACCGAAACCAAGTTGAAACCTCTGAAAACCGTATTTATACATATATGTTACCATAGTTTCAGCACCGTTTACAGGATCTCCGCGGCCCATTGCCCATATAATATCAAAGGTCTGAAATGATCCGACTATCGAAAAGAATATCGAAAGAAGAATTGTCGGTTTCAAAAGAGGCAGAATTATGTGCCAATTAAGCTGCCACTTGTTAACACCGTCAATGTATGCCGCCTCTTCCACTTCAACAGGAATAGACTGCATCCCTGCTATTAGAATAACCATATGAAGACCGAAATACTTCCATATAAGGACCACAAATATAGATGCGAATACAGTATCCTGATGACCAAGAAACTGAAAATTTGCAAGCCACGGAATCCAGTCAGCTAAAACTGTATTCTGAATTCCTATTTGAGGATTATAAACAAAAGACCATATTGTTCCGGCTATAACTTCCGAAAGAATATAAGGCAGAAAAAATATCGTTCTAAATATTACTGCTCCCTTAAATCTTCTCGCAATTACAAGTGCAATCATCAAAGATAACGGAATCTGAAATATTAAAGATAAAAAGACAATCTTGAAATTATTTGCAATCGCCTTTCCGAAAATCGGATCGGTGAATATTTTTGTAAAGTTTTCAAATCCTCTGAAATCAGTCAGAGAACCAAGTCCGTTCCATTTATATAAACTAAAATATGCCGCCTGAAAAATAGGAAACACTACAAAAACCAAATAGACAAGCATTGGTATCGCAAGAAACGCAAAAGCTGTAAGAATGGCATTTCTTTGAATTGGACTCCGGAAATAATCCATTAAGCCAAGCTTTTTTTTATGTTGTAAACCCATATGAAATTTCCTCTGGATAAGATGATTCCGGCATTATACCATATTATAAGTTTTCTGCCGAAATGTGCTGCAAATCAAAATCTGAAATTATTGCAATTCCGGACTTCAGTCTCAGCAGGTGCCCCTTAGGGACACCTGCATTAACTGAAAAATCTTCTGCACTTCTATTTTTCTTCTTCCCAAGCCTTCTGAATCATGCCGGCAGCTTCTTCTGGAGATTTAGTGCCTGCGCAAATTCCCTGAACTGCGTCAAGAACCGCCGAACCTACAGTCGGAGGAAACGCCTGGTCGAAATAAAGCTGATAGAATTCTGCTTTAGCTGTTGCTTCAGCAATTTTTTTCATATTAGCATCTTTCAACAATTCCGAAGTACCTTT
>JAKJGA010000033.1 GCA_022704645.1 Spirochaetota bacterium | reverse complement strand
TTTTTTCCGCAGCCAAAGGAAGCGGTTCTGTTCATGGAACAGGCGGAATGCAGACAAAATTGAAAGCGGCTGATATGGTGACTAAATCAGGCAAGCTTCTTTCAATCGCTAAGGCAGATGAAAAATCCGTAATTAGCAGAGTCGTATTGGGCGAAAAAATCGGCACAGTTTTTCTTCCGTCAGAAAAATATATTCATGGAAAAAAACGCTGGATTTCGTTCAACATGCAGGTAAAAGGTAAAATCATCGTTGATGACGGAGCCAGAAAAGCGCTGGTAGGCGCCAATAAATCGCTTCTTCCGGGCGGGGTTGTCGGCAGTACAGGCAGGTTTTCTTCCGGCGACGGAATTGAAATTACAGATTTAAACGGAGTCGTTTTTGCGAAAGGAATTACAAATTATTCTTCAGCAGAAATAGAAATCATAAAAGGCAAAAAAAGCATTGAGATAAAAAAAGCATTCGGCGAATCATACTATGAAGAACTGGTTCACCGCGATAATATGATTCTAATAAATCAGGGGTAGTTATGGTTGATAAAATTATCGGATTTGTGATAGGAACAAAACATGAAAGGGATATAAAGAAGCTTCTTCCGATTGTAAAAAGCATAAATTCCTTAGAGCCGGAAATGCAGTCGAAAAAATCCGAAGAATTGAAAGCTCTTTCAGCTTCACTTCGGGAAAGAGCTATGGGCGGAGAAAGTCTTGATTCTTTGCTGCCAGAGGCGTTTGCACTTGTGCGTGAGACAAGCCGCAGAATTATGGGAATGCGCCACTTTGATGTTCAGCTGATGGGCGGTATGGTTCTTCATCAGGGTAAAATTTCCGAGATGAAAACAGGAGAAGGTAAAACTCTTGTAGCGACTCTTGCAGTTTATCTTAATGCTCTTGATGCGAAAGGCGTTCATGTTGTAACGGTAAACGATTATCTTGCACGCCGTGACGCGGAATGGATGAAACCGATTTACGAATTTCTCGGTCTTACTGTCGGAATAATTCAGCATGATATGGATCATGAAGAAAGACAGCATGCATATTCATGTGATATTACATACGGAACAAATAATGAATATGGTTTTGATTATCTAAGGGATAACATGGTTGACCATCGGTCTCTGAAGGTTCAGCGTAAGCTGAATTTTGCGATTGTCGATGAGGTCGACTCGATTCTGATTGACGAGGCGAGAACTCCTCTCATTATTTCAGGTTCTGTTGATGATTCCACTAAAAAATACTATGAAGTTGATAAAATAGTGCGTCATTTAAAAGACGTTGAAGATTTCGAGGTTAACGAAAAGGACAAGGCTGTTACATTGACGGATAAAGGCGTTCATCATGCTGAACAGCTGTTGAAGGTTGATAATCTTTATGATGCAGGCAACATAGAACTTGTTCATCATGTTAACCAGGCTTTGAAAGCGCATTATCTTTTCTGCAGAGATGTAGACTACATGGTGCAGGACGGTCAGGTTCTAATCATAGACGAATTTACCGGACGTTTGATGCAGGGAAGAAGATATTCGGACGGTCTTCATCAGGCTCTTGAGGCTAAGGAAGGCGTTGAAATCGCCCGCGAAAGCCAGACTTTAGCAAGCGTAACATTTCAGAATTTTTTCAGAATGTACAAGAAGCTTGCGGGTATGACCGGTACTGCAGATACGGAAGCTATGGAATTCCGCAATATTTACAAACTTGACGTTGTTGTAATTCCGACTAATAAACCGGTTTCAAGAAAAGATCATCCGGATAAAATATATAAAACAGAGAGAGAGAAGGTTAACGCAATTATCGATGATATTCTCGAACACCAGAAGATAGGTCAGCCTTGTCTTGTCGGTACAATATCTATTGAAAAATCCGAAATGCTTTCGGATGCGCTGAAGTCCCGCGGAATTTCTCATAATGTACTTAATGCGAAATATCATGAACGTGAAGCGATGATAATCACCGAGGCAGGACGCCCCGGAATGGTGACAATCGCTACGAATATGGCGGGCCGCGGTACGGATATTGTACTCGGAGGCAAAAAACTTTTTATCGCAGAAATGGACGAATTTACTCCTGCTCACGATGAAAAGCTCTGGGCTGAATTCAAGACGCAGATTCTTTCAGAAAATTTTGACGCTGCATCCGCAAGTGCCGAAAAGATGGAAGGAAAGGATGCTGCTCATGCGAAAGAAATAGTCCGCAAAGCAAAAGAGTGGCTGGTTCATCATAATCAGGTTGTTGCTGCCGGCGGTCTTTACATACTAGGTACAGAGCGTCATGAGGCGCGCCGAATTGATAATCAGCTTAGAGGCCGTTCCGGACGTCAGGGAGATCCGGGAGAATCGCGTTTTTATCTTTCATTAGAAGACAATCTTATGCGCATATTCGGTTCCGAAAGACTTTCCGGAATATTCGAGCGTATTGGAATGAAAGAAGGCGAAAATATTGAATCGAGAATGGTAAGCCGTGCGATAGAATCTTCTCAGAAGCGAGTTGAAGGCAGAAACTTTGAGATAAGAAAGCATCTTCTTGAATATGATGATGTTATGAATTCTCAGAGAGAGTATGTTTACTCAAGAAGAAATGAAATTCTTGAAAACGATGATATTTCATCAGAAATAGAATCTTATATTAATGATACTCTTATTTCAATAGCTGAAATGTTTTCTGATGATAAAAAATTCATGAGTGAATGGGATTATGATGCGCTTGGAGCGTATATGAAATCCAAATTCGGAGTAGAATTTGTTTATAGTCCGGACAAGCATTCAAAAATGACAGCTGAAGATTTTGCTGCAGAATATATTCCTGTCATTCAGAAGGAATACCGCAAAAAATCAGATATTATAGGTGAGGACAATCTTAGTACTCTCGAAAGAATGGTGGGATTGCGTGTCGTTGATTCAAAATGGAGAGAACATCTGTACACGATGGATGAACTCCGTGACGGAATCTGGACAGTAGGTTATGGAGAAAGAAATCCTCTCGTAGAGTATAAACTCCGCGGATTCAGAATTTTCAATGATATGATAGCTGCAATGAAGCAGGATATCGTTGAAATGCTCTGTAAGGTTCATGTTCAAACTTCCCAGACTTTTGAAAACAGACCTTCTCAGTACAGAGCCGTAGGACGCGCTCATCATGCCGAGGTTGAACAGTTTCAGAAAGGAGGCATTCCTCTTTCTCCGCAGGAAGCCCCATCTCATCATCACAGGGTTCATGAAGTTAAACCTGTTGAAGGCGGAGTGAAAAGAAAGAAAACAAGAAGAGGAAGACATTAATGAGTTTAATGATGAGTGTTTCCGGAATAAGAGGAATTGTCGGTGAGACATTCACTCCGGAATTAATAGAAAAAGTTTCATCGCGTCTTGCGAAATATCTAAAAGGAGGAACTGTTGTTATCGGCCGGGATTCGCGTCATACAGGTGAAGCTGTGATGCGTCTTGCAGAATCAACTCTTGTTCTTTCTGGATGCGATGTTGTCGATATAGGAATAGTTCCGACTCCGACTGTTCAGATTATGGTTGAGAAGCTGAAGGCTAAGGCTGGTATTGTAATATCTGCTTCACATAATCCGATTGAATGGAATGCTTTTAAACTTATTAATGAAAAGGGAGAGTTCTTCTCTCCGAAGCAGATTAGAGAATTTTTCGAACTTCTTGATAAGGATATGAAGTATCCTGTTCATTCAAAAATCGGAAAACTTTATTATGATGATACTGCTTTCGCGTCGCATCTTGACATGGTTCTATCCAAAGTTGATACCGCCCGTATTAAAAAAAGAAAGTTTAAGGTTGCTCTTGATTCCGTAAACGGAGCAGGCTCTTATATTACACAGGAACTCTTAAAAAGACTCGGTTGTACAGTTGTTCCGGTTTTTTGTTCTATTGACGGGAATTTTCCGCGCGTAGCAGAACCGCTTGCAGAAAACCTAAAAGTTCTCTGCGCATCCGTTAAAAAAAATAAAGCCGATATCGGATTTGCGCAGGATCCGGATGCTGACCGTCTCGCAATTGTTGATGAAACCGGCAGAGCAATCGGTGAAGAAATGACACTTGTTATTACTGCTGATTATATCCTTTCACGTAAGAAAGGGAATGTTGTTGTCAACATGTCTACAAGCCGCGGAGTTCAGGATATTGCTTCACGTCACGGATCAAAATTTTTCAGATCTAAAGTCGGAGAGATTAATGTTGTTGAAGAGATGAAAAAACAAAAGGCTGTTTTCGGCGGAGAAGGCAATGGCGGAGTTATTTCTCCGGAGGCTCATTACGGAAGGGATTCTCTTGTTGGTATTGCATATGTTCTCGACTATCTTGCCAGAAAGGAAGAGAAATTATCCAGTGTATTGACTTCTTTACCTTCATATGTAATGAAAAAATCAAAAGTTAAATTTGATCCGTCAAAAGTGTCAGATCTCGTTTCTGCCGTAAAAAAAGAATTCGCTGCGGAAATAATAAGCACGCTCGACGGTATCAGAGTTGATTTTAAATATCATACTGAATTCCGCGGAGGATGGGTTCATCTTCGCGGATCAAACACCGAACCGGTTTTCAGAATTATTTCTGAAGGAACCGACAAATACCAGGCTGAAAAAATTCAGAAGTATTTTGAAAAACTAATTTCATCAATTGCTTAGATTAGTGCATTGTTGAACTTCCGCCGGTGTCAAAACCCTGTGCATTTTCGGCAGGGTTTGACTGAGGAAGATTCAGAACAACGCTGTTGAAGATGAATCCCGTCATCATAAATTTTGCCATGTTGGGATTTTCTTTGTAAAGGTCAAAAATCTGATGTGTAACATATATACTGTTATCCATCATTTCCTTGATAAGTTCTTTCTCGAATTCCGCTGTGCGGTCATTTGTTTTTGTGATGTTGGCTGCAGCTGCCGATTCATCAATAATTTCTTTAACAATACGGCGGAAAAATACATCGAAATCCTGATCGTATTCAACTATTTTTCCGCTTTTAAGTCTTATCATTATTTTGCGAAATCCTTGAGTTTATCACCCAAAAGTGAAGCAAGTGATGCGCTGGATGAAGCTTCTTCTTTTTCTGTAATATATTTTTCAACTTCACGGCGCTCTTCAATCAATTCGAGTTCTTTTTCTGAACCGATAAATCTGCGTTTTGAGTTATCAGCTTCGGTTATAAATATTTTAATTTCTGAATCTTTGGTGTAATCCTTGAAAATATCTCCCTTTTTGCTAAGCTGGGATTTCGGTACAAAGCCTTCCATTCCGCTAGATAGTCTGACTGAAAGTCCGGAGGACGAAACGGATTCAATTACCGCGGTTTCTGTCTTGGATGCGACATCGCAGTCCTTCCATGGATCTGATTCACCGTTTTCGAGTGATAGAGAAATCTTTTTTGCAGCTTCATCAATTTCTTCAATTGAGACATTAACTTTGTCTCCGATTGAAAGGATGTCTTCAACTTTGTTTACTTTTTTGGTATAAGAAAGTTTTGAAATATGAATGAATCCTTCAATGCCTTCAGAAATTTCAGCAAATGCTCCATGTTTAATAATGTTGGATATCCTTGCAGGATAAACTCCGCCTTTTTGGAAACCGGTTATTTTTTTCCATGGATTATCAAGCGCCTGTTTTAGGCTTGCTGATAATTTACGGTTTTGCCAGTCAACTGATAATATTTTTGCAGTAACCAAATCAGTTTCATGAAATGCGTCAATAGTTGTAAATCTTGAAAATGAAAGTTCGCTTTTGGGAATCAAGGCTTCGATGCCTCCGATGTCGATGAAAATTCCAAAATCCGCTTTTCTTGTAATTCTGCCGGATACTATTTTTCCCTCGGATATTTCAGTTTTAAGTTTTTCAATTGCAAGTGATTGTTTTGCTTCAAGAAGACTTCTTCTTGAGACTATGATGTTTGAAGAAGTCAGTTCGTTGATAAGGAAATAAAAACTTTTTCCTGTATAGACAGAATCAGTTTTCTTCATATCTATTTGCGAAAAAGGGCAGAAAGCGCTTTGTGAGCCGACAGATATTCTGTAACCGCCTTTTACTTCCGCATCAACAGTTCCGTAAACAGGTATTCCTTCTCTATAAGCGATTGAAAAGAGTGAAGGACTCATGTATCCTTTCCCGATTTTTTGAGTCAGGAATATGCCTTTGGGTGATGTCTCTGCAATATAGAAATCAGCTGAATCTCCGGTTTTGTACGCATATCCGTCTTTAGTTTTAATTTCTGCAGTCATCAAAAAAGCTTCACTTTTACCGTTGATATCAACTAAAGTAGTATCTGATGATATTGAAGTTATAATGCCTTTTACTTTCTGTCCTGATGTTGTTTCATTGATTGTTGAAAATGAACTGTTGAAAAGTTCTGTGAACTCATTACTGTCTGAATGGTTTTTCCCGATCTGACTTGCTTTCATTTAATTTCCTTTCCCGGATAAGTCTGTTTGCATTTGGTGTTTCAAAGCAGTCTGATTTTCTTAGTTGCTGTAACTTTGTCAAACATTAATAATGCATATTATCACTGTATTGAAAGAAACCATTGCTTTAATTGAAACTACAATTCAGTCATATCTTTGAATGTAATAATTTCTTGACTCTTTGTTCTAAGCTGTTAGAATTCATCAGTCGGCTGAAATGCAAAGATGCTATCAGGATACTCTTGAGAAAGGAGATTTTTTCATGAAAAAAACAGCTATTTTATTTATTTCATTTGTAACGGCAATAATGCTGCAGGCTCAATCTGCTCCGGTTGTTGATGTTTATACTATGCCGGGATGTTCAAGGTGCACACATGTAGTGAATTATTTGAAAAAAAATAATATTAAGTATAATGAGTTTTCGACTTCAAATAATGAAAACAGAACAAAAATGTGGTCATTATTGAAATCTCCTAAAAGCGGATTCAGCGGCGGTTCGGTTACGATGCCTGTTGTTGAGTTTAATGGAAAATTATATTATAACATCCCGAATCTGAATGAATTCGAAGCATCAATACTTGCTGCGTCGAAAGGCGGAAAATCTGATGATTTAAAAAAAGAAGTTAAACCGGATGCAGCTAATTCTGTTACACAAAAATTCAGGGATAATATTCTTTCAAGGCATAATTTTTACAGAAAAAAGCATTCTGCTCCTGATCTGGCGTGGGATTCTGAAATAGAAAAATACGCTCAGCAATGGGCTGATAAGCTTGCTTCTGAAAATAGAATGTATCACCGGCAGCCGAACAAATACGGCGAGAATATTTACTGGATATCGGGCGGAGATTCAAATGGAATTGATGCTGTTGATGCGTGGTATTCGGAAATTAAACAATATAATTTTAATAAACCGGGTTTTTCAATGTCAACGGGTCACTTTACCCAGGTAGTATGGAAAGGTTCTACTTTGATAGGCTGCGGTAAAGCTAAATCCAAAAACGGCGGCGTGTATGTAGTCTGCAATTACAGTGCTCCCGGTAATTATTCAGGCAAATTTAAAGAAAATGTACTGCCCGCAGGCGGAGGTAATATTACTCCTTCTGAATCTCCTAAAAATGAACTTCCAACCGAAATTAATGTTTATGTTTCATCGAAGAGTGTTTCAAATCAGTTTTTCAACGGATCTTCGATGAAAGTTCTTCCTATAGCAAATAATTATAAGGGTTCAGACGGTGTTTACATCGCGGTGTATACAAAAAAATCCAAAGGCTCTGTTTATACAGTCGGAAACGGTATTTATGTCGCAGGTCTTATCAGAGTAAAAGGAAAATGGAAAGGCAATATCGCAGTACCTGAAGGATGGGATGATTATGATATAAGTGCATCTAAGGATTTTTCAAAATTTGCAGCTTATTATTATCCGGCTTTTGCTGATACCTGCTGGGTTGGCGGAGATACGGGAGATTTGATAAAATAAAGATTTTAATACAGCGCAACAGTGCTGTATTTTTTTATTTAGTTAATTATTACCTTGACAGTAATCCGGTACAATTTTTTGATTTATGGAGAAGCATATATAATATTTTAAATAATTATGAGAAATCCAAAATCATCCCGATTGAAAAATCTTAACGAAAGGCATATAGAAGAGCTTTTGAGACAGCATTCAATTCTTGAAGCTGAAGCAGAGGCTGTAAGAGAAAATGACCGCGTTCTTGTGAAGGGACTTTTTGGAAACTTCTATAACAAAAGACTCGGTGTAGGAATAGGATTTCAGCGTGCATTCGGATCTATATTGTCCGGTGATTACTTTGAACTTTTCAAAATTCCGGGTAATGCATATCTGTTTGTATTTGCAGATATCAGCGGACACGGACTTCCCGCATATACTTCCCTGATTAGACTCCGTTCTTCGATAGCTCTTACAATTCATGATTATAATGAAAGATTCGGTGATAATCCATGCAATTATGATTCTTTTGTTAGGGATATTGCCGAGAAATTCACTGTCGTCATGGAATCAGCGAATTCGCATGATTTTGCGAGTGTAATTTTTACAATAATAAAGAATTATGAAGACAAGTATGTTCTTACCTTTTACAATCGTGGAATGTTTTTCCCTTTTGTCGTCAGAAAATATGAGAATAATATAGTAGACCTTTATGATTTGAATAAGAGTGAAAAAGGATGGATTCCCTGGAAAGGTCATCTCTTGAGTCCTGACATACATCAGATAAATGAAGAAAAATATTTTCATTTTCCAAAGTGTGAATTTGTTCTGTATGAAGGCGACTGCATTCTCTTTTTCAGTGACGGAATTACCGAAGCTCTTTCAAGCGTTGATAAAACTGAATACGGTTCAGACAGGCTGAAGAGCCGTCTTCTTGCGGGGATGCATCTTCCGCCTCAGGGGATTATTAACATCATTTTTGAAGATTTATATGAATTCATGGGTAAGCCGGATAATCAGCTTGATGATATGACTGCAGTTCTCATTGACTTTCCACGGGTCAGATTTTAGCGAAATTTACTTGTAAAAAATTTGTCTTAATAATTTTATTGTTTTATGATTAAAGACAGAGCAAGCGGTGTTTTGCTTCACATTACATCACTTCCCGGAAAATATGGAATCGGATCTCTCGGCAGCGAGGCTTACCGTTTTGTTGATTTCCTTGAGCGGACAGGGCAGAGATATTGGCAGATTCTTCCAATAAATCCTGTTTCTGAAGGAATGGGTTTTTCTCCGTATGCAGCATTTTCCGCTTTTGCCGGAAATCATTATTTTATATCATTTGAAAAACTTGCTGAAAAAGACTGGCTTCCTTCAAACTTCTTCGATAATATTCCGGTAAATGAATATTCAAGTTTTATTGATTTTGATTTCATTTCGGCTCTCTATAAAAAGAAATATTTAGAGCTTTATAATATATTCATGCGTCAGGCCTGTCAGGAACATGATGCTTTTAAACTATTCTGCTCAGAAAATACATGGCTGGACGATTATGCTCTTTTTGCCGCTTGTGCAGATGAGTTTAAAACATATTATTGGCGTGACTGGCCGGAAGATCTTGTTTACCGTAAGAACAGCGCTTTGGAAGAATGGAAAAATAAGCTCCGTGAAACTTTTGAAATGCACAAACTGCTTCAGTTTATATTTTACTCGCAATGGCGTGAACTGAAAAACTACTGCCGTCAAAAAAATATATCGATTATAGGCGATATACCGATTTATGCAAGTTATGAGAGCTGTGATGCATGGACAAATACAGAGATATTTGAACTCGATAATCTGTCCTTGAAGCCGACTCATGTTGCCGGAGTCCCGCCAGATTATTTTTCCGAGACTGGTCAAAGATGGGGAAATCCGCTTTATCGATGGTTTGATGAAAAAGGATCATTAAATACTCAAACTGCGAGATGGTGGAAGAAACGTATTTCTCATCTTTCAAATTTTGTGGATTTGATCAGAATTGATCACTTTAGAGCATTTGAATCATTTTGGTCAATTGATGCAGAAGAAGAAACTGCTGTAAAGGGAAAATGGATTAAAGGTCCCGGACGGGATTTTTTTGATTATCTTAAAAGTGAAGGATGCGGAGATAATCTTCTTGCTGAAGATTTGGGTATAATTACGGAAGAAGTTGATGAGCTTCGTGATACTCTGGGTCTTCACGGAATGAAAGTTCTTCAGTTTGCCTTTGACTTTGACAGCAAAAATACTCATCTGCCGCAAAACTATACGACGCTCAACTGTATTTGTTATACGGGAACACATGATAATAATACCACAAACGGGTGGTTTTACGGTGATGATATTTCCGATGAACAGAGAAGATACATTATTGATTATCTCGGATTGGATAATGATTCCGAATTCCATTGGAAGCTTATAAGACATGCTATGATGAGTGTGGCAAAGACAGTAATAATTCCTATGCAGGATATTCTCGGATACGGAAAAGAATTCAGAATGAATATTCCCGGAACAGTTGGAACAAACTGGAGATGGAAACTTTCCAAGGATAGCGTGCCTTCTCATGTTGAAGAGAAATTATTGTGGAAAGTAAAAAAATATAACCGATTAAGAAATAATGAAAAAAATAGTTAAAAGAACCGCTATAGCAATATCAATTCTGATTTTTATATGTTTTGCCGCAAACATTGCTTTAAATATCATTTTGTCATTAACTCTTCCCGAAGCAGAACTTAAAAAAGAAATTGTCAGTTATTTCGAAAAAAATATCGGACGTTCTGTGAAAATTTCTTCTGTCAGGTACGGCTTTTTTCAGAATATAGAAATTGATGAAATAAAAATTTCCGCATCTGATGATTTTAACGATTTCGAATCATTTCTTAAAGTTTCCGGGGTAGAAATTAAGCTTTCAGGTTTAGCCCTATTAAAAGGTGAAATAATCGCAGATAAACTTGTTTTGAAGAACCCTCATGTTAAAATAACTAAAAAATTCGGAAAAACATATCAAGAGTCTTTCAAAGTAATTGCCGGTGATAAGATTACTGCGGAATTTTTTAAAAAGATCATTTCAATTAAACGTATATCAATCGAAGATGCTTTTATTGAATATACCGAAAATTTTGAAAAAGATAACATTGTATTGGTTTTTGAAAACATTTCTGCAGATATCCGGCGAAGCGGAACTAATCTTTATTGTGATGTAAATGGAAAAATGAAATCGTCGCAAAATGCCGAAAAAAATGAAGTATCACTTGAATCACATTTTGTACTTGATGATTCCGATGACATTGTATTTCAGAAAACAAAAATAGAAGCAGATAATATCAGTCTGACTGATTTTCAGCCGTACAAATCTGTGTTCGGTCTGGACAGGATCACTTTCCGCGGTAATGCTTCAGTTGAGCACTTGCTTTCAGTTATGAACGGACTTTGTGAAATTGATACAAACATAAAGGTCATCAATTTTTTTGTTTCTGAGAAAAACGGTTCGCAAATACGAAACTTGCTCGAAAATGAATCTTTTACTGTTAATTTGCGCGGAGAAACCGGAATTAGAAAATCATTGAATGCCGATTTTAATTCTAATTCCGGAGTGAATCTTAAAGCGAAGTTTACATCCACTGGAGCAGAAACTTCAGAGAGGTATTATGCTTACATTGATTCAGACAGGATCGATTTGACCAGACTTTCAAAATATCTCACGATAAAAAATCCTGTAAAATACGGCGGATTTATTTCTTTTAACGGTTTGCTTTATTACCGTTTAGGTTCTGATCTGCCTGATATTTCTGATATAAATGTTTCTGTTGAAAAACTTAATGCTTCTGATATTTTCGAAGGAGAGAGAAAAAACATTGTTGATGAGATGAATTTTAAGCTTTCCGCTGAATCAAATACCTCCGAATTAAAAGGGAATTATAATACCGGATCGACTTCTCTTGATTTTAGTTTTTTTTCTGATCTAAAGCGCGTTTATCCTTTTTCAGCAAATTCAGCGCTACGTCTAGATTTTAACAAAACAGATTTTTCTTCATTGTCTGATGCATTGATTTCTTTTAAAGAATATATTAAGAAAGAAATAAATGATGACAGACAGATCGGATATAATCAGGAATATTTCCGTGACAGACTTTTCGGTAAAATAATTCTATCGAACTCGTTTGAAGCAAAAATAAATTGTAGGTCATTAAAATTTTCAGGCGATGCTTTAGTAAAAAATATTACTGTTCAGAGTTCGCTTGATAACGGAATATTAAGAGCTTCTCTTTTAGCAGCTGAAGGTTATTCTGCGAAGTATTCTTTTAATGCTGTCGGTTATATGAACGCGGATATGCCTTTAATTAAAGCTGAAATGGCTGTTGATAATTTTGATCTTTCATCTTTTTGGAAAGATTCCGGCATAAAAGGCGGAATCGGCGCAGGTATTTTAAACATAAAATCTGTTTTCGAAATCGCAGCTTATCGGGCATTGCATTTTTCCGATAACAGTAAAATATCATTTGAAGCTGACATAAAAGCTGAATCGCTTAATCAAACACCGTTTCAGTCAGCTTTCACTTCCGTTTTAAAAAAAGACGGATTCAAGCCGAACATAGATTTACTAAGTAATTTTACGTTTAATTACTCTGTTGATTTTGCGGGCGGAAATGTATATTTGAAAAAATTTAATATGAATTCAGACTTTTTGTCCGCTTCGGGTTATGGGACATTCTCGGATAAGGGATTGTCTTATCCTGTTTCATGCAGTTTTTCCGATGATGATAATATTAACCGTCAATGGAAAATGAATCTTCTTTCTCCTGTCTGTCCGACCGCTTTCATGATTAATTTTCAATCAAACGGCCGCGACAGACCCGTAAATTTATTTCATATCGATTAGTTCATATATTTTGACAGGCAGGGCTTTCCCTTTTACTCTAATGAGATCAAGTTCCCGCGCTATTACGTGATCCTTTACATGTTCATATGTGAATTCACTTATTATTATCTTGGTTCCGTAAACCTTATTTGTTCCTTCAAGTCTCGCGCCTAAATTGACATTGTCCCCCATTAGAGTATAGTTCATACGCGAAGCAGATCCCATGTTTCCGACAACCATTTCTCCTGTGTTAATTCCAATACCGATATCCAGTTTAGGTTTGCCGAGAGCAGTCCAGTTTACATTTAATTCATTAAGCACATCTATCATTTTAACTGCAGCGCGGCACGTACGCAATGCATGATCTTCCTGTGGTATCGGGGCTCCCCAAAAAGCCATTATTTCATCTCCGACATATTTATCAAGAGTACCGTCAGATTCTATAACTATATCCGTCATTGCCTGAAGATATTCATTCAGATGCTCAACAAGAAGTTCGGCTGTCATTTTTTCGGAGATACTTGTAAAGCCGCGTATATCAGAGAAAAGTACAGAAAGTATATTTTTTTCTCCGCCGAGCCTGACCATTTTCGGATTTTTTAGAAGTTCATCCACTACAGATTTGGACACGAATTTTGAAAAAGTCTGGCGTATATAGCGTTTTTCCTTTTGTTCCGTAAAGGATCTGTAAACAGATACGGCAAGAAAGTTAATGAAAATCTGGAAAACCGGTGTACTCATTGCAAATACGATACTTTTTGTGTCAAAAAGAACATAAGCTATGATTACATAAATAAGGGCGAAGAGAGTGGTGAAAATTGAACCTGTAATTATGCTCATGCGCGGAATCAAAAGACCGAGTATTAGAGAAACAGCGAATAATATCAGAATATCTTGCCATATTTTCGCCTTATGGATGAATGTCTGGTTTATGATTGTATTAACTGCATTGGCATGATGTTCAATGCCGTAAAAATCTCCATAAGGAGATTTGTGTACGTCTGTTGCGATACCTGTTGAAGCATATGCAGCAATGAATACGATTTTATCCTTAAAACTCGAATTTTCGGGTTCTGCTCCGTCGCGGTTGAAGTAATAATATGAATAATTGCTGAAAGATCCGTGCCCTCCGGCAAAATTAATATCCATGTATCCTTCGTTGTCAATAGGTATGTCGAGATAATTCCTTGATTTATCTATAAGTTTTTCGGGATTAATGTTTTTAAGACGGACATATTTTCCGGGTACTATTTCAATATCGCTAAGAGTTATTCCGAAATAGTGCGCAGCAATAGACAGATCAATTGAAGGGTAGAAGTCACCTTTATATTTAGCATAAAGAGGCATTCGTCTGTTGACATGGTCAATGTCGGATTCAATATTCGCAAATCCGATGCCCTTTGCTGATTTGATAAGTTTAGCGGTAGGCGGAGTAACGTCTTTATATTTTTCAGTTCCGTATATCATATTTCCCGAGGGAAGTGCCGTTTCTGAAAAAAGTTTCATGCGGTCAATGCGGTCTTCGTGAACCTGCGACATTTCTTCGCGTTCAAAAGGATAATCCAGAAAAACACATCCGGCATCTCTGACTGCTTTCGCAAGCGTGTCTTCACCGTCTTTGTTTTCGAGAAACATTATATCGAATGTTATTGAATTTGGTTTTCCGCTTGCTAT
>JAKJGA010000200.1 GCA_022704645.1 Spirochaetota bacterium | reverse complement strand
TTCCCTGCAGAATATTTTCAGTCATTTTAAAAAACTCTCTCCAGCTGAATCCGCCCGGTTCAGGTGTTCCGGTAGCCGGAAAAACATACGGATCAAATCCGTCCACATCTATTGAAAAGAATATTTTTTTTGGAAAAGCTTTTGGAAGAATCGGCTTTTTATAATTAATCGAATCAATTTTATCAGCGTTTATGTATTCCATTTTCTTTTGTTTTCTGAACTTATTCTCTTCTTCCGTCATTGAACGGATCCCTATCTGAAAAACTGGAATTCCTGCATCTACAGCATGTCTCATTGCACAGGCATGGCTGAAAGGAGAACCTTCATAATTTGCTTTGAGATCAGCATGAGCATCAAAATGAACTATTCCGAATTTATTCTCATACTTCATCAATGCTTTTATCGTTCCAATGCTGATTGAATGCTCGCCGCCGATAACAATAGGAAACTTCTTGAGAGCAAGTGTTTTTGAAACGGCATTCTCAACATTATCAAGAATTTTCTCGATGCTCCCCTTGCATTCAACAGCTTCAGAAGTATAAATTCCTAGTTCTGATGGGTTCGAATATCCGTCAAAACTCTCAAGCTGATTACTCGCGTTAAGAATTGCAGAAGGACCATTGGCCGTTCCTTTTCCGTAAGAAACTGTTTTTTCACAAGGAACCGGAATCACATGAAAAAAAGCGTTCCCCGCGCTTTTTGGCTCTGATTCACTTTCAAGAAAAGAAGGAAATTTTTTACTGAACATCTTAACCTCACGAAAGTCTGTTTTTGAAATCGTTATAACCGAATCTTCTTAATATTTCTATATTTTTATTTTCGTCCATAATCCCAATAGAAGGAAGTTTTAATCCGTTAAAAGTATTGGTTTTAACCATTGAATAATGAGCCATATCAGTAAAAATCAGTCTGTCACCGACGGATAATTCTTTATCAAATGAATAGTCTCCGATAGTATCTCCAGCGAGACAGCTCATTCCCCCCAATCTGTAAGTGAATTTCTTTTCGCCCGCTTCACCAGAATTTATAATAAATGGTCTGTAAGGCATTTCAATGACATCCGGCATATGAGCACATGCGCTTGTATCAAGAATAGCAATATCCATTCCATTTTTGATAATATCAAGAACTTCAGCTATCAGATATCCTGCATTTAAAGCTACGGCTTCTCCGGGTTCAAGATAAACCTGTACGCCATATTTTTCTTTAAATCTATTTATAGTTGAAATCAAAAGATCAGAATTATATCCGTCTTTTGTTATGTGATGACCGCCTCCGAAATTAACATAATCTAGTCTTGAAAAATACCTGCCGAATTTCTCTTCAACTGCTTCAAGAGTTCTGACAAGAGGCTCAGCATTTTGTTCACAGAGAGTATGAAAATGAATCCCTTTTATTTCCGGAAGAAACTCTTCCCTGAAATTCGACAGAGTTATTCCAAGACGTGAATTTTTCTGGCATGGATCATATATCTCAACAGCTCCCTCTGAATGCTCAGGATTAATTCTTACTGCCAGATCAATTTTTCTTCCGCAGTTTTTAATTCTATCCTTAAACCTTTCAAGCTGTGCAAAAGAATTAAAAACTATATGATCGGCAAATTTACAAAGCTCATCAATATCTGCTACGCTGTATCCGGCAGCAAAAGCATGAACTTCTTTTCCGAAATATTCGAAAGCTAGTTCTGCCTCATGAGGAGAACTCGAACATGTTCCGTCAAGATAAGAGCTTATCAGCGGATAAAAAGAATACATTGAAAAGGCTTTCTGAGCCAGAAGAATTTTGCATCCGGTTGCATCTTTTACTTCTTTAAGCTTTCTTAGGTTTTTTTCAATTAGAGTTTTATCTACAATAAAGCAGGGTGTTTCAACCCTGCTTAAATCTGCACTTAGAATGTTGTTTCTTTCCATGGCAGCCCGTCTAGATTCATTCTTTCCATAAACGGATCCGGATCCATTTCTTCAACATTGAAAACCCCTTCTCCCTTCCAGATTCCTTTTATCATAAGCATCGCGCCTATCATCGCAGGAACTCCGGTTGTATAAGAAACGGCCTGTGCAAAAGTTTCTTTGTAACTTTCCGCATGATCACAGACATTATATATAAATTTCTTTGAAGGTTTTCCTTCTTTATCTTCTCCTTCGATCTGAACGCCTATACATGTTTTTCCTGTATAGTTCTCTCCAAGACTCGCAGGCTCGGGAAGTAGCGATTTTAGAAATTCAAGCGGAACGATTTTCATTCCTTTGTGTTCAACTTCATCAATACGGGTCATTCCGACATGTTCAAGAACTTTTAGATGATTGATATAATTTTCAGAAAATGTCATCCAGAATCTGATTCTTTCAATCTCAGGAAAATTTTTTACAAGTGATTCAAGTTCTTCATGAAAAAGAAGATAGCTTTCCTTATCTCCGACTTCCGGATAGAAAATAGGCTTATGAATACTCATCGCTTCAATTTCTTTCCATTCGCCGTTTTCGAAAAAACGTCCGTTTTGTGTAATTTCGCGAATATTTATTTCAGGATTAAAATTAGTGGCAAAATGCTTTCCATGGTTTCCGGCATTACAGTCAACGATATCCACATATTTCATTTTAGAAAAATAATGTTTCTTCATATAAGAAGTGAAGATATTAGTCGCACCCGGATCGAATCCGCATCCCAGAAGCGCCATTAATCCGGCCTTCTTGAATTTTTCCTGATATGCCCACTGCCATTTGTATTCAAATTTCGCAACGTCTTTCGGTTCATAATTTGCCGTATCCAGATAATTAACTCCGGTTTCAAGACATGCATCCATTATTGTAAGATCCTGATAAGGAAGAGCAACATTTACAACGAGTTCAGGCTTAAAATCCCTGATAAGAGAAACCAGTTCAGGAACATTATCAGCATCAACACGCTCAGTACGTATAGGTCTTTTCAACTGAGACGCAATCTTGTCGCATTTGGATTTTGTTCTGCTTGCCAGACATATTTCGCCGAAAACTTCCGGTTTCTGCGAACATTTATGAGTCACGACCTGACCAACTCCGCCCGCACCTATAATCAACAGTTTTGACATAAAGTCACCTCTACCTTCATGGATAGTATCAGCTAAAAAGCAGACCCGTATGAGTCAATATTAATTCCGCTTTTCGTATTCCATATAAGCGGCAGTTTTATCAGCAGTTTC
>JAKJGA010000032.1 GCA_022704645.1 Spirochaetota bacterium | reverse complement strand
GGGAGAATATTTATGTAATGCGCACGCACGCCGATATGAAGATTATTTTTCTTCGGGGGTTTTCCTATCGCACGTATAGTCATTTCGCTGCATTTGATTATTGTTTCTTTTCCGGATGAAGAAATTATATCAGCAGGAAATATGTTTTTGCAGCCTGTGATTCTTGCCGCGTTTAAAGTTTTCGGATGATCGATAATTTCTTTTTTTGAAGCTGTCTGAACTGTTGTACCATGTTCAATTATCATTATTCTGTCACTGAGTCTGTATGCTTCCTCGATGTTATGAGTCACAAGCAGAACGGGCTTGTGGAAATTAGATTTTATAATTTCAATTAACTCGCTTTCGAGAATATGTTTTGTGTGTCCGTCGGCCGCAGAAAAAGGTTCATCTAGCAGAAGAATTTCGGGGTCAGTTACCAGAGTTCTGGCAAGAGCGCATCTTTGCTGCTGTCCTCCGGATAACTGATGAGGATATCTTTTTTCTAAACCGTTAAGACGGACTCTGTTGATAATATCACTGACAGCTGTATTGTTTTTTGAGCTGTTGAATAAACCCAGTCCGTAAGAGATATTCTGATATACTGTCATATGCGGAAAGAGTGCGTAATTCTGAAATACGTAACCGACTTTTCTTTTATGCGGATTAAGAGATATTTTCTTTTCGGAATTATATAGATAAATTCCATTGTTCGATATGTATCCTGAATCGGGATTTGTTATCCCGGCTATACATTTCAGCGTCATTGTTTTTCCGCAGCCTGATGTTCCGAGAATTGCAAGAACACCTTTTTTGAGAGTGAATGCAATATTCATATCAAGCTGCGGAAGTTTTTTTCGTATATTTACTTCAAACATTTTGCGTTTTCCGTTTTTTACCGATACGGCTTATGATAAAAATTACCGATAGCGCCGTAATTGTCATAATTGCAACGAGTAAATTTACAGTTCTCGTGTCATCAGCCTGCATAGCATTGTAAATCGCTATCGGCATTGTAAGCGTTTTATCCGGAATGCTTCCTGCAACCATAAGTGTGGTGCCGAAGTCTCCAAGAGCTCTTGCGAAGGCCATCGTTATTCCGGCTATTATTCCTCTCCATGAAAGAGGTATTATTATTGTTAAAAAAATATATGCTTCGTTTTTTCCGAGCACTCTGCCCGCGTTTAGAAGATCGGAGTCAATTTCACAGAATGATGTTTTTGCTGATTTTATAAGATAGGGAACTGATACCACTGATGCTGCAATGACCGCACCTATCGGCGTAAAAACAATCATTATATCAAAATTCTTCTCAAGAAAAATTCCGATGGGCGATTGTCGGCCGAGAAGAACAAGAAGATAATAGCCGAGAACTGTCGGCGGAAGAATCACCGGAAAGTTTGTCAGTGAATCTATGATATCTCCGATTCGGCTTTTGCTGATGCTTAAATAATATGCTGTCGGAATTCCTATAGCCAAAGAAGTTAAAGTGGCCAGGACTGCAACTTTTATTGATAAAAAAAGCGGGAAGTAATTTAATTCATTCATATAACTGCTTACTTCGGAAAATCGAATCCGTATTTTTTAAGAATCTGTTTTCCTTTGCTACCTAGTATGAAATTTGAAAACAGCTCTGCTTCTTTCTTGTTTTTAGAAGAAGAGATTATACATAAAGCCTGTGTGAGCGGTTTATAAAGCTTTGAATCAATTAAAAAGTAACCGACTTCATCCGGTTTTACTGAAGCGAGTGCAATGAATCCCGCTTCAGTGTTTCCGGATTTTACAAGAGAATATGAATGCTGGATGTCTTTTCCGTATACGAATTTATCTTTCAGCTTGTCCCATAAACCCAGAGATATCAATGCTTCCTTTGCGGCCTGGCCGTACGGGGCGTATGAGGGATCGGCAATGGCAATTTTTTTTACGTCAGGGGAAAGAAGATCTTCGAGTCTTTTTATTTTTTTTGATAGCTTCGGAGAAAACGCGCAGGCAGCTCTGCCTATAGCATAAACTTTTTTTGATCCGCTATCGGCGTAATTATCTTTTATAAGAGAATCCGCAAATCCTTCATTTGCCGCGATAAAAAGATCGAAGGGGGCACCGTTTTTTATCTGTGCAGAAAGATTTCCGGATGATGAGAAAACAAGAGTAACAGTTTTACCGGTTTCTTTTTTGTAAAGTGCCGAAATTTCATTTAAAGGAAGATTTAAATTTGCGGCAGCTGCCACAGTTATTATGCCTTTTTCCGTTTTTGCCTTTGCGGGCATGTGAATGAATACACAGGAAAGCAATCCGGCGAATAATAATGATAAATAATATTTCATAAACCACCTCTATTGATAAAATATCTTTACATAGTAAACCGTCAATTGGATTCGGAGTTCTATTGTTTAATCAATGTAACTTTATCATGAATTATTAATAATCCTACATTCGTGTTTTTAATCCTACGAAAATGTAGGATTTCCGGCGTTTCTCTATGAAGTAACATTCCGGCAGGGAACCCGTATTATTCAAATAGTTATATCGAGTGCCGATATCCGCACGTCTAATATTTCATGAATGTAAACTATCTGTGTGATTTCATTCAAACATATGAGAATCGTATAGAAAAATCAAATAACTCAAAACTTGGCACACTTCATGCTATTTATTCTTCGAAAAGATTTTTTTGCTAAGGAGAATAAAATGAGAAAAGTAGCAATTTACGGAAAGGGTGGTATTGGAAAATCAACAACCACTCAGAACACAGTAGCCGCGCTTGCCGAAGCGGGAAAAAAGGTAATGGTTGTTGGATGCGATCCTAAAGCGGATTCAACACGACTTCTTCTCGGCGGTCTTTCACAGAAAACGGTTCTTGATACACTCCGCTTGGAAGGTGAAGACCTAGATCTTGAAGATGTTGTTAAACCGGGTTTTAAAGGTACACGTTGCGTAGAATCGGGCGGACCTGAACCGGGTGTAGGATGTGCCGGTAGAGGTATCATCACATCGATCAATCTTCTCGAGCAGCTCGGAGCTTATTCGGACAAATGGGAACTTGATTATGTTTTCTACGATGTACTCGGGGACGTTGTTTGTGGCGGATTTGCAATGCCTATCCGTGACGGTAAAGCAGAAGAAATTTATATCGTCGTATCCGGTGAGATGATGGCGATGTATGCAGCAAACAATATCTGTAAAGGTATCGTGAAATTTGCTGAGTCTGGTGTCGTTCGTCTCGGCGGTCTTATCTGCAACAGCCGTAAGGTTGACAGAGAAGCCGATCTTATTCAGGCGCTTGCGGATAAACTTGGAACTCAGATGATTCACTTTGTTCCTCGCGACAACATGGTACAGAGAGCAGAGATAAACAGAAAAACTGTTATCGAGTATGATCCGTCTGTCGGTCAGGCTGATGAGTACAGAATGCTTTCTCAGGCGATTGATAAGAATACAAAATTTGTAATTCCTACGCCTCTTGAAACCGAAGAGCTCGAAAAACTTCTTATAGAGTTCGGACTCGAAGCATAATTGAGAAAAAGGAGATAAAACCATGTTAATGATAAGAGCAATAGTAAGACCGGATAAAGTTAATGTCGTTATGGAAACTCTCATGCAGGAGGGTTTCCCGGCTGTAACTAAAATGAACGTATCAGGAAGAGGAAAGCAGAGAGGTATCAAAATCGGAGATGTAACTTACGATGAAATACCTAAAGAACTTCTTATGATAGTTGTTCCTGATTCTGACAAGGATCTGGTAATAAAAACCATAATGGCTTCTGCCAGAACCGGCGAGCAGGGTGCTTTCGGTGATGGAAAGATTTTCGTCTCTCCCGTTGAAGAAGTTTATACCGTTAGTTCGGGTGTAAAAGAAACAAGTGAAGGAATTTCGGAGGCAAAGGCATGAAAGAGGTAATGGCGATTGTGAGAATGAATAAAATCAATCAGACCAAGCGCGCCCTTTCTGAAGCCGGCATAAGTTCAATGCATGCCAAGGATTGCCTCGGCCGCGGAAAAGGACTTGTTGATTTTAACGTTCTTCACGGTGCGGAACAGGGTTATGAAGAGGCGATTAGCCAGCTCGGAAGCACTCAGAGATTGATACCTAAACGTATGATTTCCGTTGTTGTTCCGAACAAGCTTGTGAAGAAAGTTGTTGAAACAGTTATCAGCGTGAATCAGACGGGCAAAAGCGGAGACGGCAAAATTTTCGTAATGCCGGTAATGGACTCAATCAGAATCAGAACCGGTGAATCCGGTGACGAAACTCTGGACGAAGCGTGATTCCGGAGGGAGGAAAACATGACTAAAAAAGTAGATTTTAACAGCATAAAACCGGAAGAAGTCAAAGAGGAACTGCTCTCGAAGTATCCGGTAAAAGTTGCGCGTAAAAGAGCAAAGCAGATTGTCATCAACAAGGTTGATAATGGTGATGTGGTTCCTGAGGTTCTTGCAAACACAAGAACTGTTCCTGGGATTCTTACCATGCGCGGATGTGCTTATGCCGGATGTAAGGGTGTTGTACTCGGGCCTACCAGAGATATTCTTCAGATTACTCATGGTCCGATAGGTTGTGCTTTTTACAGCTGGCTGACAAGAAGAAATCAGACCAGGCCAAAGACAGATGATGCGCCTAATTTTATGCCGTATACAATGTCTACGGATCTTCAGGAAGATGAGGTTATATTCGGCGGCGAAAAGAAATTAAAAAAAGCCATCGAAGAAGCTGTCGGACTTTTTCATCCGAAAGCTATCGGGATATTTTCAACATGTCCTGTCGGTCTTATCGGAGACGACGTTCATGCGGTTGCCCGTGAAATGGAAGAGAAGTTTCCTGATGTGAATATCTTCGGATTTTCATGCGAAGGATACAAAGGAGTGAGCCAGTCTGCGGGGCATCATATAGCCAATAACAAAGTATTTACTGATGTTGTCGGTCTTTCTGATAAACCCAAAGAAGGCAAATTCAGATTCAACATTCTCGGTGAATATAACATCGGAGGTGATGCTTTTGAAATCGAACGTGTTGCCGAAAAATGCGGTCTTACTATCCATTCGACTTTCAGCGGAAACTCGGAGTATGATGAATTTATTTCCGCTCACACTGCAGATCTGAACGTTGTAATGTGTCATAGATCGATCAACTATCTTGCTGAGATGATGGAAAAGAAATTCGGTATTCCTTGGTTCAAGGTGAATTTTATAGGTGCCGAATCTTCTGCGAAATCTCTCAGAAAAATCGCCGAGTACTTCGGAGACAAAGAGCTTATGGCTAATGTTGAAAAGGTAATCGCTGAAGAGATGATTGAAGTTGAAAAAGTCCGTCTTGACGTCAAGAGCAGATGCGAAGGTAAAACTGCAATGCTTTTTGTCGGCGGTTCTCGTGCTCATCACTATCAGGATCTTTTCCGCGAAATCGGAATGCAGACTCTTTCTGCCGGATACGAATTCGCACACAGAGATGACTATGAAGGAAGAAAGGTTATTCCTGAGATAGTCATCGATGCGGATACAAGAAACATCGAAGAGCTTACTGTAGAAAAAGATGATAATAGATTCAGTCCGAGAAAGAGTGAATCAGAAATCGAAGCATATTCGAAGAAGGGATTCAAATGGTCGGATTATGACGGCATGATGCCTGAGATGCAGAACAACACTCTCGTAATAGATGATCTTAATCATTACGAAACTGAAGTTCTCATTGAGAAGTACAGACCTGATATTTTCTGCGCAGGGATCAAGGAAAAGTATGTTGTTCAGAAGCAGGGCATTCCGCTCAAACAGCTTCACAGCTATGACTACAGCGGTCCGTATGCAGGATTTAAAGGTGCGATCAATTTTTACAAGGAAATCGACCGCATTCTGAACACTAATGTTTTCAAACTCGTAAAAGCTCCATGGCAGGAAACTCCTGAACTTTCGGGAAGCTATGCGTGGACTAAATAGGGGAGGTTCTTATGTTATTAAGACACACAACAGATAAAGTTGCCGAAAGAAGCGCTCTCACGATTAACCCGGCAAAGACTTGTCAGCCGGTGGGAGCGATGTACGCGGCTCTCGGCATCAACAAATGCCTTCCGCACAGTCACGGGTCACAGGGATGCTGCGCCTATCATAGAAGCTCTCTTACCCGTCACTTTAAAGATCCGATAATGGCGACAACAAGTTCGTTCACAGAAGGAGCTTCGGTTTTCGGCGGCCAGGCAAACATACTTGAAGCGATAACAAACATTTTCGCTCTCTATGATCCTGAGATTATAGCCGTTCATACGACATGTCTTTCTGAAACGATCGGTGATGACCTTAATCAGATCATCAAGAAAGCTTATCAGGAAGGCAAAATTCCTAAAGGTAAAAAAGTTTTCTATGCAAGCACCCCGAGTTTCAAAGGTTCGCATGTAACAGGTTACTCGAACATGACAACAGGTATGGTTCAGTATTTTTCTGAAAATACCGGAAAACCTTTGAAGCAGATAAACCTGATTCCGAGTTTCATCGAACCTTCGGATATGGCTGAAATCAAACGTATGACTTCAGAGATGGGAGTTAAGTTTGTAATGTTTCCTGATACATCCGGTGTAGTAAACAGTCCGATGGACGGAAAGTTTCACATGTATCCTAAAGGCGGAACGACTATCGAGCAGATAAAAAGCGCGGGAGATTCTTCTTTCACTCTGGCTTTGGGAAGAGTCGGTGCGATGAGTGCTGCCAAGCTCCTTGATACAAAATGTAAGGTTCCATGCGAGATACTCGATCTTCCGATTGGTGTACGCGGAACTGACAACTTTCTGGATAATCTCCGCAAAGTTGCGGGAGTACATGTTCCTGATTCGTTGATGATGGAACGCGGTCAGCTTGTTGATGTTATGACAGACATGAGCCAATACACATATAATAAAACAGCGGCTCTTGTGGGTGATCCGGACATTCTTGTATCAACAGCTGAGTTCTTGGTCGATCTTGGAATAAAAATTCTCTATGTGGTATCCGGTACGCCTGCTGGTCCTAAATTCGAAAGAAGAATCAAGGAAATCGCGGGAGAAGATGTTAAAGTTAAAACCGGTGCGAATGCGGACATGTTTTATTTCCACCAGCTGATCAAAGGCAACAAGCCTGATCTTATTTTCGGAAATACTTATGCGAAGTACATCGCACGCGATGAAGACATTCCTCTCATAAGAATAGGATTTCCTATCTATGACAGAGTCGGACATCAGTACATGCCTATTATGGGATATAAAGGCGGACTGCGTTTGCTTGAAAAAATTCTCTCAGCGGTTATGGACCGCCAGGACAGAGATGCTCCTGAAGAAAGATACGAGCTTGTAATGTAAGGGAGGATTCCATGATTGATTTGATTGAAGCGAGAAAGAATCAGGTTTATGTTAACAAAAAGGATTCTTTTAATATTGAGTGTGATAAGAAAAGTGTAGCAGGTTCCGTCAGTCAGCGCGCATGTGTTTTCTGCGGATCAAGAGTTGTACTTTATCCTATCGCCGACGCTCTTCATCTCATTCATGGTCCGATAGGGTGTGCTGCGTATACATGGGACATACGCGGTGCCCTCTCATCGGGACCCGAACTTCACAGAATGAGCTTCTGTACAGATCTCCGCGAAAACGACGTTATCTACGGCGGAGAAAAGAAATTATATAATGCTCTCATATCTCTCATTGAAAAATATAATCCGAAGGCTGCGTTTATTTATTCAACCTGTATTGTGGGTCTCATTGGAGACGACATAAACGCAGTCTGTCGGAGAGTATCCAGCGAAAAAAACATCCCTGTTATTCCGGTTCACTCGGAAGGTTTTAAGGGAACAAAAAAAGACGGATACCGCGCTGCATGTGAAGCTTTGTTTACGCTTACCGGATTTGATAATGAAAGTGAAGTGCCGAAGCACAGCATCAATATACTCGGAGATTTTAATCTGGCCGGCGAAAGCTGGATAATAAAAAATTATTACAAAGAAATGGGAATAGATGTTGTTTCCTGTCTCACCGGGGACGGACGCATCGATGAAATAAAGAAAGCCCACAGAGCTTCATTGAATGTTGTTCAATGCTCAGGTTCAATGACTTTTCTCGCAAAACTAATGAAAGAAAAATACGGAATACCTTTTATCCGCGTTTCATATTTCGGAATAGAAGACCTTTCGGAGGCGCTTTATGAAGTTGCCCGCTTTTTCAATGAAAAAGAAATTATTGATAAAACTTCGGAGCTTGTCGGAAGGGAACTTTCGGCGATATATCCTGAAATAATAAAATTCAGATCAAAGCTTGAAGGAAAGAAAGCCGCGATTTATGTCGGCGGTTCATTCAAGGCTTTTTCTCTGGTTAAAGCTCTCCGCCATCTTGGAATGAAAACCGAAGTGGTCGGAAGTCAGACCGGAAGCAAGGACGATTACGACTATCTCAAGGAAATATGCGACGAAGGAACAATAATCGTCGATGATACCAATCCGCTTGAGCTTTCACATTTTATCGAAGAACGCGGTGTTGATCTTTTGATCGGCGGAGTAAAAGAGCGTCCGATTGCATATAAACTCGGTATTGCATTCTGCGATCATAACCATGAACGAAAGATTCCCCTTGCCGGATTCGAAGGCATGGTCAATTTCTGCCGCGAAGTTTATTCGTCGGTATTGAGCCCGGTATGGAAATATTCACCGGCATATAGAAAACGCAAAGGAGGAATCGTATGAAAGCACAAGAGAAAGTAATAGAAAAAATAGCGGATCCCGCAAGAAATACATGCAGATTATGTGCCCCTCTCGGTGCAAGCACGGTTTTCCGCGGCATAGAAAACTGCATTCCGCTTCTTCATGGTTCGCAGGGATGTTCGACATACATCCGCCGTTATATGATAAGTCATTTCCGTGAGCCGGTTGATATTGCGTCTTCTAACTTCAGTGAGTCTGCTGCTGTTTTCGGTGGAAGAGAAAACCTTCATACAGCACTTGATAATGTCATAGGAAAGTATCAGCCGTCACTTGTCGGAATCGCAACAACATGTCTTTCTGAAACGATAGGTGATGATGTCTCCCTTTATATAAAAGAATATAATGAAAAGAGCAAATCGGATGTTCCGGTAGTGAATGTTCCTACTCCAAGTTACAAGGGTATTCATACTGACGGATACCGTGATGCTGTAATATCATGCATCAAAACCGTTTCAAAAGAAAATGAATCCGGAGATTTTATAAATATAATACCGGCCTTTGTTTCTCCTGAAGATTTACGTCATCTGAAGGAAATAGCATCGGATTTTAAAACTGATGCTGTTCTTTTTCCTGATTATTCAGAGACGCTTGATGGAGAATCATGGGAGAGTTATAAAAAAATATCACCGGGCGGAACTCTTTTAAGCGACATTGCCAGAATAAAATCCGCAAAAGCATCAATAGTAATCGGAAGCAGTTTATCGCGGAGCGGTCTTTCGGGTTCGCTGTCAGACCATCTGCCTAATTCTCATTTTATGAATCTTCCGATAGGCATTGATTTGTGCGATGAATTTTTCGGGGCGTTTGAAAAGGCAACAGGAAAACAGCTCCCGGAAAAATACAGTTCAGAACGTAACCGTCTGGTTGATTCATACATGGACGCGCATAAATACTTTTTTGAAAAACGTGCGATAATAGCCGGTGACGAAGATCTTGTTGTCTCGCTCGCGTCATTCATGTCGGAAATCGGAATCGTTCCGGTGATATGCGCTACGGGTTCTGATAATCCTGCTGCAGCAGAAATAATTAAAAAGTACGCACCTGATGCCGAAGTCATGTCAGATTCTGACTATGCGACGGTTCTTGATAAAGCCAAAGGTATGAACTGCGACCTTGTCATCGGAAGCAGTAAGGGTTTTTATCTTTCGAAGAATCTTTCGATTCCTCTGGTTCGTGTCGGATTTCCTGTTCATGACAGATTCGGTTCACAGAGAATAAAGCATCTCGGATACCGCGGCACGCAGAGCATTCTTGATAATATCGCGAATGCGATTATCGAACATAAACAAAACAGCTCAAACATAGGATACAGCTACCTGTAAGGAGGAAGATATGAGTTCAAGTGTAAATTTCGGAAATCACCCTTGTTTTAACCGGGAACTGAGACATCAAACAGGACGGGTTCATCTGCCGGTTGCTCCGGCATGCAATATTCAGTGTAACTTCTGCGACAGGAAGTATGATTGCATAAATGAATCGCGTCCCGGAGTCACAAGCACAGTTCTTACTCCGCGTCAGGCCATTACATACCTTGATTCGGTTCTCGAAAAAATACCTAATATATCCGTTGTCGGAATTGCAGGTCCGGGAGATCCGTTTGCGAATACTGAAGCCACGCTTGAGACGATGAGATATGTTCACGAGAAATACCCAGAGAAGATTTTGTGTCTTGCGACTAACGGAGTCGGGCTTCCTGATGCTGTTGAAGAAATATCAAAAATGAATATTTCGCATGTGACTGTTACCGTGAATGCTGTTGATCCGGAGATAGGCGCAAAGATTTATAAATGGGCGCGTCATGGCGGAAAAGTTTACCGCGGCATTGATGCGGCATGGTTTATCCTTTCCCGTCAGATCGAAGGTATACGCGCTTTGAAAGAAAAAGGAATAACAGTTAAAATAAATACGGTTGTTATTCCCGGTATAAATGACGCGCATGTTCAG
Organism: Spirochaetota bacterium; assembly: GCA_022704645.1. Classification (GTDB taxonomy): domain Bacteria; phylum Spirochaetota; class UBA4802; order UBA4802; family JAFGJZ01; genus JAKJGA01. The sequence continues at coordinate 3,886 of JAKJGA010000032.1, read as the reverse complement.
GATATTTCAATGAGGATGCTTGAACTTGGAGCAGATGTTCAAAACTGTATTCCGCTATGTCCTGTTGCTGAAACTGAATTCGCGCACCTTACTCAGCCGACTCCTTTGGAAATGGCAAAGCTGCGTGAAGGAGCAGGGGCATATCTTCCTCAGATGAGTCATTGCGCAAGATGCCGCGCGGATGCGGCAGGTCTTTTAGGTCAGGCAAATCAGGAAGAGATTACGGAACTTTTGAGCAAAGCATCTAAATCAAACTTTACCAGTGAAAGACCATATGTCGCCGTTGCCAGCATGGAAGGAGTTCTTGTCAATCAGCATCTTGGTGAGGCCGAATTCTTACGCATATACGGAATGAAAAATGGAGTTCCCGAACTGATTGAAAAAAGGTTTACTCCCGAGCCGGGAAGCGGCGACAGCAGATGGAATGATATGGCTGAACTGATAAAGGATTGCGCTGCGCTTCTTGTAAGCGGTGTTGGAGAAAACCCGAAGAAGATAATCGAAGGATCGGGAATTAAAATATATGCCGTGGAAGGTCTGATATCTGAAGTCGCCGAGATGGTGATGAAAGGCATGGATATTCCTAAGGTAATGATGAAAACTGCCGGAAGCTGCGGTATGGGTAAAACCTGCGGCGGCACCGGAACAGGCTGCGCATAAATGCTGATAAATATACGGAGGAGAAAATGAAAAAACCAAAGCATCATATTTTCGTCTGCGCAAGTTTCCGCGCGGGCGGAGAAGCACAGGGAGTATGTGCAAAGAAAGGGAGCATGAATCTGCTTCAGTACATGGTCACTGAACTTTCCGACAGGGGAATGGCTGACTGTATGGTGTCCAGTACGGGATGCCTGAAAGTCTGCGACAGAGGACCTGCTCTTGTTGTTTACCCGGAGAACTGGTGGTACGGAAAGATTGAAAACGAAGCTATGATTGATGAAATTATCGATTCTATCGAGTCGGGAGTTCCAGCTGAAAAATATCTCATAGCTGAATGATCCGGTTTCAGCGTTTCCGGATAAAATACATACCGGAAATGCTGAAATTGGTTTTGAAGGAGGAAGAATGGCTAACGATTGGAAGAAGTACTATGATGAAGGTCTGGCTTATATGAATTCTCTGAAGAAACATATTGATGCCGGAAAAAATTTCTCACCCGAACTTAAATATAATATCTGCACTATGGGAATGGAGAAATTTTTTATTTCAATTTTGATTTATTATGAGATGATTCCTTTTCATCACACACTGAACGCCCTAGCGCAGGATGTAATGGAGTTTCACGATATGGAACCCCGTCTTGTTGATAATTTAAATAAGATTGATTCTTTTCAGGATATGTGTTCGCTCGAAATACCTAAGCCCAGGGTTTTTACAAAAGAAGAAATTGAGCTGACTGAAAAAACTTTTGAAGAAATATATAATCTCGCTAAGCTGATATTGTACGGAAGGAATGGAGAGGATGGTGATTCAAAAAAGGAAAGTGCGGTTTCTTGATACGACTTTGCGTGACGGTCTGCAGTCGCCGTCTGTTCATTTTCAGGACAAGGCGAAAATTGAATTGGCATGCGCGCTTGAACACGCCGGAATTGATGTAATCGAAGCCGGTTTTCCGTCTTCTTCAAAGAATCAGTTTGATGTGATAGATGCGGTTTGCGGTGAAGTTAAATGCACAGTAGCGGCAATGGCGAGAATGAATGAAAAAGATATCGCTATATGCGCGCAGGCATTGCGCCGCTCTTCATCCGGATGCATTCATATCAGTGTTCCCGCTTCAAGGTATCTGCGCGAATCAAAGACTGGTCTTGATACTGCTTCAACAATCAGTCTTGCATTAAAATCGCTGAATCTCATCAAATCACATGGATATATCGCGGAAGTCGGAATCGAAGACGCAGGCCGCACGGAATATTACTTTGTTAAAGAACTCTGTACGGCTTTATCTGACAATGGAGCGGATATAATAAATATTGCCGATACTTCCGGTTTTATGCAGACTGATGAATTCGCCTCACTTGTGAGAAATCTATATTTATCAATACCGCGTTTTAATTCCGGCGAAACAGTTATGAGCGTTCATTGCCACAATGATTTCGGTCTTGCAGTTGCTAATACTCTTGCAGGTGTCTATAATGGAGCGGGTCAAGTTGAAACAACAATCGGCGGTGTCGGCGAGCGATCGGGAAATGCACAGTTTGAGGCAGTCTATGCAGCACTTGAAGAAAGAGCTGATTATTATAATGCTGAAACAAATATTAAAAAAAAGTCGGTTGCTTCATTGTGTGAGCTTGTAAGAAAGCATTCATGTTTAGTTGTACCTGATTCTATACCGCTTTCAGGCAAAAATTCTTTTCTGCATTCATCAGGAATTCATCAGAAAGCTCTAATAAAAGCTAAGAATTCATATTCGATTATAAATCCCGAAGATTACGGTTTTGATAAAGACAGATTTTCTTTAACTGTTTTTTCAGGTTCCGGAGCTTTTGTATTTTACATAAAGGAACTTTGCGGATTAGAAATTAGTGAGGAGACTGCATCAATATATCTTTCTGAATTAAAAAATGAATATCATTCAAAGGGAGCAATCAGTGCGACTGATGTTTTAAGTTATGTTTATAAGAAGGGAATATTTACCGGAGAATTATGGTTTCTTTCTTCAATCAAATCATATGAAGAGAATGTGCCCGGTGAGGTTTTGCTCGAAATTGAATTAAAATCAATAAAAAAATCAAAATTAAAATGCGCGGCTTCCGGCAGTGATTTCGCAGATGTTTCAGTAAAAATTATAAAAGATTTATTCAATGAAGAGATAGAAGTAATTCAGGCACAGACATATTCTTTCGGTTTGCCGGGCAGTATTAATTATAAATGTGATCTCAAAGCGTTATTTGCAGGTAAAGTTTATATTTCATCTCATATTGCCGGAAGAGTTTCAGAATCTGTTTTCAACGCCTTTCTTGATGTTCATAACCAAATCGGAGGATGTGATGCGTGAAGTGCTGATAGAAAAAGCAGTTGCGGGAGATGCTCCGCTTCTTGCAGAAATGATAAATAAACTTTTTGATATTGAAAAGGATTTTAAATCGGATATAGCGAATCAGATAAACGGAATTATAATGCTCATTAAAAAAGAGCAGGCTGTAGTTTTTAAAGCAGTATATGAAGACAAAATTATCGGAATGGTTACAGGTCAGCTGGTTGTATCTACCGCTTCGGGAGGATATTCCGTTCTTCTTGAGGATCTTTTTGTCGAACCTGATTACCGCCTTGTCGGTACCGGAAAAAAACTTCTTAAAAGCATAATTTCCTGGGCTCATCAAAAAGAGGCGCGGAGAATTCAGCTTGTTGCGGATGAAACGAATTCTTCTGCCGCATCATTTTATACCGCAATGGGCTTTTCGCCAAGCCGGATGACGGGATGGTATCAGTATCTCTAAATGCTACAAAGAAGCGCATTAAAGAGATATTGAAGCGTTCTGTTAAATCAAAGTTAATTTGTTATAATACAAGGTTGTTTTTTCTATTTTTTCTTTATGATATAAGTGTCTTTTTGTTAATTGTGCGCAGGTGAATATATGGCGCAGAACAGCAAAAACAAGGAAATCAACGAGCTCAGTCTTCTGTTTGATATCAGCCGCAAGCTAAATGAGACAATGGATATTAAAAGTCTCATCCGTCCTGTTCTTGAGATGATGGCGGAAAAACTTGAAATGATGCGCGGAACTGTAACAATTCTCAATAGAAAAACTGGCGAGTTGTTCATTGAAGAAGCATACGGTCTTTCGGATGATGAAAGAGAAAAAGGAAAATATAAAATCGGCGAAGGCGTTACCGGAAAGGTTTTTGACACAGGAAAGCCTGTTGTAATTCCGAGGATATCTGATGA
>JAKJGA010000199.1 GCA_022704645.1 Spirochaetota bacterium | reverse complement strand
AGAAGACCAGCTTCGGCATACTGATTCATTGTTCCGCCGCCCCAGCTTCTGAAAAGATCAGGCGGATTTCCCGACTGCATTACAGTTGCAACTTTCTGTTTGAAAGCTTCGTTTTCGAGGACAGTGATCTCAATCTTCACGTGCGGATTAGCCGCCATGAATTCATCAGCCTGTTTCTGCCATACCGCTTTAAAGTCATCCTGATTATCAAGATGCCAGAAGGTAATGGTTACCGGCTTCTTCTCTTTCGGACCGCAGCCGCCTAGAGCGACTAAAGTCGTGAGAGCTAGTGTTAGTGCTAAAACCTTTTTTCTCACTTTCTTTCTCCTTTTATATTATAGTTTTTAAGGTGCTTTTTAAAAGAACCTTCATCATTAATTAAGCTAAAACCTATCATAATAAATTACAAGAAAAATATTACTTTTTTTCTATTGAACTCGTAATTTTTATTTTATCATCACTGCTCCTGACAACAGGAGCTTTTCCTTCTTTCCAATTAGCGAAGTAAAGCAATGGAATCTCTAAAGAATTCCTCACAGGATCAACAGATTGATGTCCGCTGACATTATCCAATGAAAAACCAAGAGCTGCTTCAAGGTATCCGAACACAGCCAAACCGCGCGGATAAAAATTAAGATTATTTCCGTAAAATGTTTCAAAGAACATAAACACTTGCTGTGAATTAGAAGTAACCTGCCAGTCCCAATAGTTTTGAACCATGGAAAACATATCGACACCATGATATGCAGCAGCGATATCCCTGATCATATTCATCGATACCCAGCCTACTTTAGGTGCACTTCCGGCAAGACCCGGAACAAGAAGATTTGTAGGTTTAGTATTTACATAGCTGGTATGTCTGCAGCCGTATTTTCCCTTTGTATGAACCAATGAGTTAATCAAATCGGATTTTAATCTTGATTCATCTAAAACATTTTCCATGCCGACCATTCTCATGATGGCAATTCCGTTCGAAGTATATATATGATAAGCATCCCACCCTTCGAGTTCTCCGCTCATCTCCTCGCCCGACCAAGGGTTAATTATTCCGTCAAGAGTTCTGGTCAGGGTAACCACATAATGATCATTAACCCATCCCCTTGACTCAATTGTTTCAACAGCTTTCTTTACAAAATTCTCATAATCTGCAACAGGTTTGCCGAGATGCTTGAAAATTTCAATTCCGCATCTAACAGCAGTCATTGCCTTTACGCCTAGATATACCTGCTCTGATCCGAACTGAATAGCCGGAGAAGCATCATCTATAGTATTAGCACAACCCTTATCAGGAATTCCGTTTCCGGTTGTATCGCATGCAAGAATAAAATTTAAAAGTTTATAAATAAACTGTTCATGTTTCTTAATTAGAGAATCATCACCTGTACGGCGCCAATACGCATATGCAAGCTGAATATAATTTGCATTTTCTTCAACTTCCATTTCATGAGGATAGTACTGCTTGGTACACTCAGAAAGATAACCGATATCATGCGAAAGAAAAAGCAAATCCTTACCGGAATCACCGAGAAGAACAGAAGCATCTTTTCCGAAATAAGGCCATTCATCAAGCTGAAGAGCAAGCAGTTCAGGCCATACAGAAAGATAAAAAGGAGATTGAGTATATTCAACATCAACCGTAGAATGAAAATAACAACTGCCCTCCCAGACAGAAAGCCATTTGCGCCCGTCAGGTCTTTCAACAAGCCATGTATTTATCAACCAAGAATGAAGAGTATAAGACATCATTCGTGTAACAGAATCACCGAGATTATGAGAAGCAAAAAGCGAATCAACCTTTGTATTCGTTTCTCTCAATTCATCAGAATGAGAAAGAATCCAGTTTTCAACATCATCGACAGATTTAAATTTTTTCAAATAGAGAAACGGACATCTGTCTCCAATTACGTTTAAAACAGGCGGATCGTAAGTGCACCACGCAGCGCTTAACAGCTCAGACTTTTCTCCACGTGCAAGACTGAAATTCTGATAAATTGACATTCCGTCAAAACTTCCTGATATCGGGACAATCCTGTCTTTAGATTTAATATTCAAAGGTTCAAAATTACCCATATCGACGCCGGAAACATCAGGAATCTTAACTACAGAAGTGTAAGAAACTTCAATTGATCTTTGATTTTTCGCAAAAGTAAAATCACTTCCGCCGAATTCTATAAATACTTTACCTTCAATCTTTTCATCTTTTACGCTTTCAGTCCATCTGAACTGAGAAGAAAATCTTTCTACTGAAACATCAAATAATAAAACCGGAATAGTGCTGAATTCAAAGTCGCGAGGACGAAACGGTATGCGCACTGTAAGTTTGACATGAATCCCTGTTTCAGGATCCACACCGCTCAACTTTATAGTCGAAGGAGTATTGTCCTGATCAAGAAAACCAAAAAGTTCATTCTCCAATGATAGAGGAAAACATATAGTTTTATCTTTAATTTTTATTCCTGCATGTATTTCCAGAGGAATTCCGGGATGAGCGCCATGCCTCACAAGAAAAGACTTTCTATTTGAAGGATCCCAAATAAGTCCGATACGAGAACCAAGAACGGCCAGGCCGTCACCCATCAAATTCATGCTCTACCCTCACGCATTATTCATCAAATCGTCAATGCCATGCGTGCACGCTAACGCATTAGACATTTTACGGCAACAGTTTTTTATTATAAACACAAAAAAAACTTGGAAAAAAAACACAGTATATTTTGCTGACACAGTTGCAGGGATGAACTATTAAATATTACATCAATAATTAATCCCAACATCAAGGAGAGTGTTGTGTCAAAACTCAAGGATGTAGCAGAATTATCAGGAGTTTCGCTGGGAACGGTTGACAGAATAGTTCACAACAGAGGAAGATTTTCCGAAGAAACCGCTCGCCGCGTGCGGGATGCAATGCTGAAACTGAATTATAAACCCGACATTCGCGCGAGGAACTTATCATTATCACGCAAATGTCACATTGCAGTCATAATGCCTTTCACTGATTCTAACAGCGGATATTGGAATCTTCCTTATCAGGGAATGCAGAAAGCTCTCAAAGAACTTTCCGCAAGTCATGTAAGTGCGGACTTTCATCTATTCAATGAAAATGACCGGAAAGACCTTGGTAAAACTTTAAAAAAAATTAAAGGGAAATCATATGACGCATATATAGCAGCTCCTCTACTCCACGA
>JAKJGA010000198.1 GCA_022704645.1 Spirochaetota bacterium | reverse complement strand
TTTGTCGGGCGAATTCCTCGCACCGGCTTTGCCGGATGCTGCGGTCGCTCGTTATGAGGCGCTTTTATTTTGACCTCCTGTCAAATATTGAAGCGCCTCGATGGCGGTTCTCGTACCGCCTTAGTGTCCAACTGCGTCAGACGATTTAATGTTTTATCGCTCATTCAATAATTGAATAATCATTGTGAAAATAATGCCAGAAAGCCTTCTCCCGGGAATGATCTTTCTTCATTGGCTTTGACAATATGCGCTTCATTCTGGGAGAGGGCACACATAATTCTTTCCACGGCATTGAGAAAAAGTCTGGTACTATAGCGTTTGCTGGGTATGATGCTTTTTTTTCTTTTAATAATTTTACGTTGACTTTCGATTTGCTGCTGTTGAACTTTTTGTCGGATAAGTCTGCCTGAATAGAATATACAGTTTCGGGTGTAGGTTTTTAGAAATCAGTCAATATTAGAATTTGAGGTTAAAATGATTCGCAAGGCACAATTAGAAGATCTTCACGGCATTTTACTCCTTTATCAACAGCTTTTTCCGGGAGAAGATTATGGTAATGATAAAGCGTTTTTGAAAACATGGTCGGATATTCTTAAGGATGAAAAAATTCATTGTTTTATCTCTTACGAGAATATTATTCCTGCCGCAACCTGTACTCTTGTTATAATTCCGAATCTCACAAGAAATCAGAGACCATATGCTGTAATTGAAAATGTTGTGACTAATGAAAAATTCCGGAAAAAGGGTTATGGAAGATCCATAATTGAAAAAGCAGTTGAATGCGCCAGATTAAATAAATGCTATAAGGTAATGCTCATGAGCAGTCTGGAGAGAAACGGCGCTCATCTGTTTTATGAGAAAATTGGTTTTGACGGTAATTCTAAAAAGGGATTTCAAATAAGGATTTCATAAGGCTTTGCCTTATGAAATCCTTATTTGGTACTTTCTTTTTATCGATTGCCTGTCGGTTTTTTCATTATTCAATAGTTTTAACGGAGGGATGCTTGAGAAATTCCCTCCAGAATTTTCTTTTCTGGGATCTAATACCTATTTCGCCAAATATTTACCTCATGCTCACAATATATTTCTGCATATTCTGTGCTAAAGCCGCCCAGCAAATATCCATCCGGACATTTTCTTTTCCTCTATAATACGTTTGCAGAAAATTTCTCTGTGTTTTTATGTTTGAAAAAACATGTTCTTTTCCAAGCCGTCTGCTGTAAATCTTTTGCCCATTTTCACTTTTCATCTTTTCGAGATATTCGTCAATTTTTGGTTTTCTATTTAATTCAAACATTGAGAATGAAACTGTTTTTTGTTTTGATTTGCTAGCATCTTTATAACACTCTGAAATATATGAGCAGTTTGCGCACTGAATTTTGTTGAAATAGAAGAAAGTTTTATTCAGTTTTATATTATAATGAGTTTTTCCTATTTCCTCTCCTCTGCATTTTAGACTAAATCCAGAATCTGTTTTAACAAGTGCGAAGTCCCGACGCTTTTGAGATTTGTCCGTAAAATCTCTTTCTTTCGTTGCTACGTACATGTCATATCCGTCATCCTGAAGAGATAATATTTTATCAAAATCCTGAAATCCTGTATCAAACAAATATTTTGAACTTGATTTAACTTGCATTATCGTTTTTACATTTTCAACTCGTCTTACCATATCTGTCGTATGATTTTTTTCGGCATCTGTTATCGGATCAAAATCGATAATAACGTCATTGTTGCTCACCATCATGGTCGCATTATATCCCTGAATGAAATGCCTGCGGCAGCTTCCCGGCATAATATTGCTGTCGGGATCAGTAAGATTTACATACTTTTCTTGCAGATTTTTTTTCATTTCTGTATCATCCGATTGTGTAATGCTTTCTATTTTTGAAATAACACTATCATAAGTCTTTTTAAGTCGGATAGTTCGTTGTTTCTCCATTTGATACTTTTCAGCAGGAATTTCTCCATTCTCACGACTCTGCTCCAGATCAGAATCTCTCTTCATTACTTTTTCTGCCATGCGCTTATATGTTCGAAGCAGTTTTTGTGTTTTTTCTTTGCCGATAGTGCGTCCTTTGCTGGCATATGCTTTTATTTTTGTGCCGTCACCAACAACTAGATCCCAATCGATAGCTCCCATTTCGTTAAGTAAAAAAAGAAGATTAGTAAAAACGCCTTGAATTTGTTCTTTGAATTTAGTTTTGAATTCACATATAACGGAATGGTCTATCGATAAACAGTTTGAGACATACATGAATCCGATATGCTGGCGGAGCATTTGCTCAATACTTCTTGATGATCTGTTTCCGCTCATATATCCGTAAAGCACAGCGGCTATGATATCCAGAGGATTTTTTATCGGTCTTCCAGAAGAGTCATTCTTGTAAGCTTTATCAAAATTAGAAATATTTACTTTAGTGTTTATGTATTTTTTTAAAATATATTCCCTGCTTCCTTTCTCGTACTGAGCATCCAGATTTAAGGATATAAAGATGCCCTGGTCGGTTGAATTATTTTCATAACGTGCCATGCTTTTCCTCTCTTCTTAGAGGTAGGTATTATTGCGGTTTTCAGTTATCCATTAATTTTAATAAACCGACACGCTATCGGCAAAAAGAAAGTACCGCTATCCGAGCGCTGATCCATCCGTGGACGCTCGGACTTGCGTACGTCCGTGTACGTTAGGAAAAGCCGCTGGTGATATCCCCAGATCCCTTATGTTATTATTCTCTCATTTGTCTTTATCTAAAGTGCTTAGCTCACTTATATGATTTTGAGAATCATTCATTTGAAAATATCATTATGCGTCTATTCTCTTCGTTAAGCATACGAATAAATTATTGAGTGTCAGACGGTGCATTTTGGGTTTGACATACGTTATCATTTTTTCAAGACTTGAATCCGGAAGCAATAGGAATGTGTCTCTTGCATTTTTAAGAAAAGTCGGAAAAGCACTTAATGCAACTTCAGAAATTCATTTCAGGAAAAATATAAATAGTTGATGTTGCAGGAATTCTATTGCCCGTCTGGCAGAAGCCAGGCATTTGCTTTTTTAAATCGTTAAAGAATTCTATTGATGTTTATGTCTGTAAGGTTCGTTTCTGTTTAGGCTGCAGCAGCTTAAGTGACCATCGCCGAATAATTCCTTATTGGATTTTCCCAGACGTTTCAAATAATCGTTCCATTTTTGTTTTAGATTATT
>JAKJGA010000197.1 GCA_022704645.1 Spirochaetota bacterium | reverse complement strand
TTTCTTTCATGATAAAAGATGAAAAAGAGAGCGGTTATATTCTTGATCCAAGAGATACTTCTTTGATTGGAGTATATATGAACAAAGTTCATATTGTTAGAACGGGAGATCTTGGATATGTTTTCAGACAGGATGATGAATTTATTGCTACTATCAGATTTAAAAGAAGTTATGGAATAACTGTTGCTGAATTAGTTAAATCTGAAACTGGTTTGAAAATGCAGCCTTTTGATAAAATTATGCTGAAAAAAACAAAGGCTGAGAATGAGGAGTCAAAATGAAAAAAATATTATTAATATTACTATCTCTGATTATTTCTTCCGAAGCCTATTCTTTTGATTGGAGCACATTATCAATGACTCCTGCTGAAAAGAATGAAGAGTCTGATGAAGATGCTGTTTTTTTGACGGATTCTGATTCAAAAATATATATAATTGAAAATGAACAAAAAGTAAATGATCAGATTGCAACAGAGATTGCCCAGTTTATAAGAATTGCAAAAAGTTGGAAATATATTGTCTGGAATGAAATGAAATTTTATATTACATCAGACGGATTACAGTTTGCGGTATATCCTTCAAAAATTGAATATAAGAACGAAGATCTTCTTCCTTTTATTCCAGGTGGAATGGTTTTTAGTTATGAAGAAGGAGCTCAAAGATATGATTTCCGCCTTATAAAGAAAAATACCATTATTAAAATGCGGGGAGCTTATATTGAAGAAGAACCTCTTCTTGCAAAAATATCTGAAGCTCTAAATGATCCAAAATCGTTTATGAAAAAAAGAGATCCGGATTTTCTTTTAGCGAAAATTGAAGAATTGGAAAATAAATTGGATAAGGCAGAAACTAATGCTTTGTCTGCAAAAATTCAGAATGATAAGATTGCCGCAGACTTGATAGCTTTTCAAAATGCAAGAATGTTTAACTCAAAGCAATTTGTTAGTGCTGATATTATTTCTAGAATTGTTGAATTAAAAAAGGCAGATTCAAGAATAACTGCAGAAGAAATGAAAAAGAAGATGGATGAAGAAAAGAAAAATATAAAACTTGAAGAAATAAATCTGATTTATGGTGTTTATTTCAATGAATATAAGAAATAGAATTGAAAAAGTTAATATTTACTTTTCAAAGCCTAGCTATTAGCTTATCAATAGCATGTCTTTCTTCTCCTGAAAAAAAATATTCTGAAGGAATTTCAAATACAACTTTAACAGTTTTCTCAAAAATTGATCTTTATCTGATTACAGAGGATGAAGAAGACAGTACTTATGAAAAAAAACTTCTTGAGCAAATTAATAAGAGAGCAATCTTTCTTATGGCGGCACATGGAGAAAAGCAGCTTAAAAATTCAAGAGATATCGCTGAATATGGATTACTTCTAAATGAGAACATTTTTAAACCAGACATGCTTTATAAAAATGAAATAGATGGTTACCTTTATGTTTGGGCTGAGTACAATATTCTTCCTTTTATGGAAATTCTGAACAATGCTAGTAAACGATAGTTATAATATTATTGAAACAGCAGATGGATCTTTTTCTCTGTATTCAAAAGAGTTTGATCAATTGATGCATGCAAGAGAAGGAGCTTATACTGAAGCTCTGTCAAAACATGTATTTCCATCAAAAATTCTTTGTTCAACAGATAAGGTAATTAATATACTGGATATAGGTTTTGGAACTGGATATAATCCTTTAGCATTAATAATGCAAACAAGAGATAAGAAATTTGAAGAAATTAATATTTATTCGCTTGAGTTCAGTAAGGAGTCTTATTCTTCAATATCAAAAATTAAATTTGATGATGATAAAGATATATATTTTGATAAAATAAAAGAAGGTTTTTTAAACAATAAGAGTTCATTTGAAAATGTTAATATTCATTTTATGTTTGGGGATGCGCGAGAGAGCATAAAAAATCTCTCTGAAAGAAAAATATATTTTGATGCAGTATTTCATGACCCTTTTTCACCTGCTAAAAATTCTGAGCTTTGGACTGTCGATTTATTTAAGGTAATAGGAAGCATTATAAAAGACAAAACTTTTTTAACAACATATTCTTCAGCTTTACAGATAAGAAGAGGTATGATCGAAGCAGGTTTCTTTATAGGAGATTTGGTATGCGATAATCTTCCGAAGACGGGAACTATTGCTTCTAAAACACCTTTTGATGGATCTTTTGATAAGAAAAAGATAGATGAAATTTTTAAAGAAATTCTTTCTGTTCCATATAGAGATGAAAATTTATCTTTATGCAGAGATGAAATTTCTGAAAATAGAATAGAAGAAAGACGACAACTGAAAATTCAGAATAAATCTTCAAGCTGATCCATTATTGTCTGGTTATCGTCAGTTTTATTCTCTATTTGCTGATCGGCTTTTTCATCATTTTCAATAGTCTTTTGTTCCTGAAAAAGATCACCTTTGAGAGATATTCTAAAAAGCAGGGCTTGCGCATAATTATTTACCGAAGCAATTGCTTCTTCTACTGTTTTTCCTGAAAATTTCATATTCGGATCTATTTCGGGATCTGCTTCAAGAATATCTTTTGAATTTGATATTATTCTGTTAATATCATTTATATCATTAAGAATGAACTGCATTTTATCAGTAAGACGCTCCATAAAAGAACGAATCGAAATCTTTAAAGCATTTCCCATTATTTTTTTTTCTTTTTCAAGTTCTGCAACTTTTTTTGAATATTGTAAATGTAATTCTTTACTGTAATTTGTATCTGAAGAGACTTTTCTGTAATTTTCCCATGAATAAAAATATTGTTTTGCGGCTTCTTCACACGCTCTCATTGAATTAAAAAGATCGAGTAAATCTGAACGTATATCATACTTTGTGTTTTTATCATAATAAATGCTGTATTTGATTTTATTCGTTGTTAAAATATATGAATATTGACGGTCAAATTCCAAATAAAGAAGATACATTTTTAAATACGGATCATTTTCATCAATTTGCTGTGCAATATCATTATTTGAAAGATAAGTTTTTTTTAACAATTGAAAATCCAGCATTTTCATCAATGAAATTCCGTTTTTAATTTCATCAGATAAAGATTGACGGTGTTTTTTCTTAAGTTCATCAATTGCTTCTTTTTTTTCTTCTTCTTCTTTAGCTTTTGCTTGTGCGGAAATTTTCTGATAGTTTTCACTGAATCTGCTGGGAGAACTCGCTGTTCTCATTCCAGGCTTAAGATC
>JAKJGA010000196.1 GCA_022704645.1 Spirochaetota bacterium | reverse complement strand
TTATTTTAGCAAAACTGCCAAAAGAGTATTGAAGAAAGCCTGTAATTATATTATTCTGGTATCAGGGATATAAACAATAAAGAGGATGAATTATGCCAAAACCGGTATTTGACGCAAACGAAGAGCTCAAGGAACTTTTCAAGGAAATTGAATCAGTTCCGGAAAAACCTAATCCGGTAGGATCAAAAGAAGGCGACCGCACGCATAGAAGCGAAATCCGTTTTAATATGAAACCGGAAGAACTTGAAAGCTTTCTCAATAAATATGTAGTCGGACAGGAAGAAGCGATCGGTGTCATTTCTACAAAAGTGTGTACTCACTTCAACAGAATGAAACTTGAACTTTCAATACCTGAAGATGAAAGAATAGTCGGAAACATAAAAAGCAACATACTGCTTATCGGACCTACAGGAATCGGTAAAACGTACATTATAAAACTGATAGCTAAAAAACTCGGTGTTCCTTTTATAAAAGCCGACGCAACCAAGTTCAGCGAAACAGGATATGTCGGCGGCGATGTTGAAGATCTTGTCCGCGAATTGGTTCACGAAGCCGAAGGAGATATCGCCAGGGCCGAATACGGAATAATATATCTTGATGAAATAGACAAGATAGCTTCAGGCGGAAACAGTAACGGACCGGATGTTTCACGCGGAGGAGTTCAGCGGAATCTTCTGAAGCTCATGGAAGAATCTGAAGTAGATCTCAAAACACCTCATGACCTTGCAAGCCAGGTCGAGGCGGCGATGGAAGCACAGCGTACCGGAAAAGTTTCCAGAAAAAAAATTAATACTAAAAACATCCTTTTTATAGTTTCCGGCGCATTCAGCAATCTCGACAAGATAATAAAGAAACGTCTTGATTATAAAACCATCGGATTTGACGGAACCGAAAATAAAAAAACTGATTATTCATTAACCGAACTTTTTAAAACTGTTACAACTCAGGATCTCGTTGATTTCGGTTTCGAATCAGAGTTTGTCGGACGGCTTCCAGTAATAGTAACACTTAACGAAGTTGACGAAGATAAACTTTATAAAATTCTTCAGAATCCGTACAGTGCCGTCATCAACAGCAAAAAGCTCGATTTCAAATCTTACGGAATCGATGTTGAATTCAAGGATGAAGCTCTGAAGTTCTTTGCAAAGGAAGCAGCCAAGCAAAAAACAGGTGCACGTGCTCTGATGACAGTTGTTGAGCGCCTTCTTATAAACTATGAAAAAGTTCTGCCTTCGCTTGAAATTAAACAGCTGACGGTTGATGACAAACTCATCAATGATCCAGAAGGTATTCTTTCGGAAATTATGCGCACCGACAGCATCCGCGGGTACCAGCGTGATTTTCTCGCTTCTCACGGAATACATCTGAGTTTTGACGATGAAGCCATAACGGTAATAGAAAAAAAAGCAAAGGACAGCAAAAAAAGCATGAAGCGTATCTGCGAAGACCTGTTTCATGATTTTCCTTATGCTATAAAACTTATGAAACTTGAAGAATTCAGAATAACCGTTCAGGCTGCAGAATCGCCTCAAAGCTTTATTGAAGAATATATCAGAAAAAGCTATCAGGGAAAATAGATTTAGCAATTGCAAAAGCAGACATATCAGTCTGCTTTTGTTTTTCTTTCATATATAGCATTTCTCAGATATAGAATAGAATCAATTGCTACCATCAAGGCATTCAATGCGTAAAAAATTATAACAATATCCGGATTATAAAGTATTTTATGAATCAATCCGCAAACATAACCGAAAACAACAATTAAAAGAAAATGTATTGATTTTCCTTTTGTAGATTTTGATTTAAAGCTTTTATAAATAGAAAACGGCCAGGCAAAGCCGAATGCGATCATCATTCCCATTTCAAAAATACTCATTACATTCTCCCCTTTTAAAAGTTTAACAAAAATGGTTTAAGAATCACTTAATATAGACTCAGCATCATTTTTACAATTACAAATTACACTTTTAACTTGATTTATTAAAGCAGAGATATATAATTTGCCAAATCTTATGGAGTGTATATGAAAACAATTTGTTTGTTTGTTTCTGTCTCCCTTCTCCTTTTTTCAGTTTCTAATTCAAAGGAATCTGAATATGATAAAGCCGTTTCACTGGTAAAAAAAGCGATAAACTTTTATGACAAAAACGGAAAAGACGAAACATTAAACGCAGTTACTTCCGGCAAATTCACGGATGGCAACATTTACGTTTTCATTTATGACTATAGCGCAGTTATGCTTGCGCATCCCGAAAACAAAAAACTTATCGGAAGAAATCTTTTTAACGTCCCTGACGCCGACGGAAAATATTTCCGCAGAAACATTGTAGAAGACGCAAAGGTTAAAGGATCAGGATGGGTTGACTATAAATACAAAAATCCTGAGACAGGAAAAGTCGAAAACAAAACCACATTCTTCCAAAACCACAAAGGACTTATTTTCTGCTGCGGTGTTTTTAAATAGCGGCAGAATAATCCGCCGCCTGAAGTTATTTTTTCATCACTCTAATAAATTCATCAACTTTTTCTGAAAAATGAATTAATGCAGAATTTACCGTTTCAGGTTTTGACATGTCAACTCCTGCACTTTTCAAAGCATCCAACGGAAACATCTTTCCTCCGGCCGAAAGAAAATTCATGTATCTTTCAACAGCAGGCAATCCTTTATCCAAAACATTTTCAGCAAGACTGATCGCCGCAGATATTCCTGTTGCATATTTATAAACATAAAAAGAGTTATAAAAATGAGGAATCCTCAGAGCTTCCAGTTCGAGTTCCTCATCAATCTCTATAGAGCCTCCGAAATAAGTTTCAAGAAGCTTGCGGTATTCGGCTCTAATCAGATCTATCGTAAGAGGAATATCATTTTCCGTCATCTGATGCATAATCATTTCAAATTCTGCAAACATTGTCTGTCTGTAAAGTGTGCCTCTGATATCGTCAATTTCACGGTTTAGTATATATGCCCTCATTTCGTCATTACCGGAATACTTTTTAAGAAGATAATCGCTTAACAATGTCTCGTTAAAAGTCGATGCGACCTCTGCGGCAAAGATAGTATACCTGTGATAATGATACGGCTGATTTTTAGCCGATAGAAATGAATGCATCGAATGTCCTGCTTCATGAATTAACGTATAAAGTGAGTTAATATTATTCTTATCATAATTCATGAGAATATAAGGCGGAGAATCAAAACATCCGGAGGAATATG
>JAKJGA010000195.1 GCA_022704645.1 Spirochaetota bacterium | reverse complement strand
TCTGATTCCTGAAGAAAAGGAAACCGATAACTTTTAACAATCGATCTGTATAATTTTAAAAACAGAATTCAATCGAAATTCCAGATCGAATTGATTTTCATCAGCATATTTTTTTCGCCTTCGGCAATAATTCCGTCAGCTTCAATGATATCATTTATTTTATCAAGCAGAAGGATTTTTTCATCCATCGGGATGTCCTTCAAGAATATAATCGATTCATCAAATAATGATGAAACTCTGTCAGGCGTCAAACTGCTTATCTTTTTTACAGATGCCTCAAGATTGACATCAAAAGAATGCAGATTTCTGATAAAATCTTCTATTACAGCTATTTCAGAATCAGAAACATCGCCGTCAGAAACCATAACGCTGAGAAAAAGATTTACAACCGCCTCATTTTTATTCATAAAAGCATCCGATTAAACAGTATTTTCGGGCTAAAATATTGCAATCACTTATTTAACACAAATACAATCCAGACACTTTCTAAAACAATTGACATATTAAATCATAATCTGTTACATATATTTACATCCAGTGCAAAAGCAAAATGTAATTACTAAATTTTGCACTTCTGCGGGGAAAAATGACTGACATATCATCTCTTTGCTATACTACAGCGAAAGAAGCCGGACTCTTTCTTAAAAATTCATTTTTCAGAAAAATTTCCGGAGCAGAACGCAAAAATGACGGATCATTTTCAACAGACACGGACAGGGAATGCGAAAAGCTGATTATATCCAAAATTAAATCAGTTTTCCCAACTCATTCTATTATCGCGGAAGAGAGCGGAATCGTCAAATCAGGTTCAGAATATACCTGGATTATTGATCCGCTTGACGGAACACACAATTTCATGAAAAGCACACATAATTTCGGAGTTTCGATCGCCGTAGCAAAAAACGGACAGCTCATAATCGGCGCAGTTTATCTTCCAATGTTTGAAGAATTCTATTATGCTGAAATAAACGGCGGTGCAATGAAAAATGACAAAAAGTTTACCTCAAAAGAATGCTCATTAGAAGAATCTATCATAGTCGTTGATGCCGATTTCAAATCAGATATAAACAATAACATCAGCCTGATTTCAAAAATATCCCCAAAATGTTTCGGTATCAGAATTATCGGTGCGTCATCACGCGAATTAACTTATCTTGCCGAGGGAATTGTAGACGGTGTTATTCAGTTTAATGATCCGGTTTGGGATTTTGCAGCACCTGCGGTAATTTTGAGAGAAGCTGGCGCAAAAATAACATCACTTACCGGAGAAGAGCTGACTTTAGAGACAAAAGGATTTATAGCGTCGAATCAAAGCATACATTCGTTTCTGTTATCAGCGATTAACAATTAAAACTTAAGCGACATCCCGCCTTCAAGTGTCTCTTCATTCATAAAAAGATATGGAAGAGGCGAAGAAGTTTCTGCTCCGTTAAGTATATTGTAATCACTGCAATATGCATGAACAGCCTCGATAACGCGTACACCTGCAAGTGCAATAAATATTTTAGCTTTATCCTTTTTCTCAAAAGAATCTATAAAATAAAATCTTTCTCCCTTTAAAGAACAAATCGCCGCGACTGTAAGCAGCATATCGGCATGATAATAAAAATACCCCCATGCATGATGCCCTTTAAAAAAATGTGCCGATCCGCCTCCAGTAAGCATAAAGAAAGCTTCACAGTATCGGTTCCCTATCAGCTCATCCCTAGCACCGAAATTTCTCATTCTCGGAAGCGAAGAATCCGAAGCCAGAGCAAGATAATGAGGAAGCCCGCCCAAAGCAAGATTGTAATACATAAACAATTTCTCAGAAGAAGAAGCCTTTCGGTCTCTCTTTCCAAACGGACTTATCATTCTCCACGCAGCAGCAAAAGTCGCTGCCTGGTAAGGTGCGGAATTAAGAAGATATAATGAAAGGCCTCTATAATTTTTTGAAGAGGCGTATTCATATGGAACATATATCGGAGTAAAAGCGCTTATCAAAGGTGAAAATAATATTATTCTTGAGGAGTTTGGAAAACTGCTTTCCGCCAAAACTGCTGCTTCTTTTTCGGCATAATAATCAGGCAGTTTTGAAAAATTTTTTTCTTTGGAATATTTTTCCAGAAAACGAATAACATGTTCTCTGCATATCATATTTATGCTATATGGAGAAACTCCGGTTAAATCCGCCGAAGCTTCATATTTCGCATATATTCTTCCGGAATTGTTTTCTTTTAGATCAAACGCAAAAAAACGGAAAACAACTTCACCTTTAGTTTTTCGAATTTCTCCTGAAAAAACAGTCTCTGCTCCTGCACGGGAAAGGAGATCGATCATTTCATAATAATTAAGTTTTTTGCGTCTTGACTCGGCTATAGCTATTGAAGAATCAAATCCTTCCTTCATAACAAATTCGTTAAGGGAGCTGTAAGCCATATCTGCATATAAAGCTGATTCATTGTCTTCTGCAAGTATTTGCAATACTGCAATCTTCTTTGGTGATGCAGTCAAAATACAAGGAAATACTGTAATAACGGCAAGAAAACTAAGAACACCTGATAACCGCAACCGTAACATCATCTTTTATCATCTCCGGCTCAAAAGAATCAACTGTACCGACAAAAGCGTCAAGCAGACTTTCGGTATTCTTAAATCTTTCTTTGCCCTGAAAGTAAAAAATCTGATTTCCGACAATATCTTTTCTTATTCCATCATATAGCTCAGTTAAACCATCGGTGTACAATACTATATAGTCTCCCTTTCGAAAAGCAATTGAGTTTGTGGTATATTCCGAAGTACGGTTGACACCAAGCATATTAAATCTTTCTTCGATAAATACCGGCTCATTTGTTTTTCTATAAATAACAGGTTGGCAATGCCCCGCATTAACATACTCTATCTCATTTTTTGTTTTATCATATATTCCGGCAAATGCCGTGATAAGTTCAATTCCGGCATACCTTGAAGATAGAAAATTATTGAGCTCACACATAACTTTGCCAAGAGAAACGTTCAACCGCATAAGCGAATTGAAAATCATTGAAGTAACAGAAACAATCATCGCTGCGGGCATTCCATGACCCGTAACGTCAGCTATTATAAAGGCCGTTTTATTTTCAGAAATTTTGAAAAAATCAAAATAATCTCCCATAAGCTTGATATAAGGTCTGGTATAATAGACTATATCAAGTCCTGAATCAGATGGAAATATTTTAGGAAAAAGTCTCATCTGAATAA
>JAKJGA010000194.1 GCA_022704645.1 Spirochaetota bacterium | reverse complement strand
GAACACTTGGAAGCTATAGTATTTATTTCACGGAACATTTCCTGAGCAAGAAAATCAAGGCGCTTACCGGGAGAAGCATCTTCTTTTGCTATTTCCTTGAATTTAGCAATATGATCGGAAAGACGCACGATTTCTTCATTTATATCAACTTTATCCGCATAAACGGCAGCTTCAGTTATCAGTCTCTGCTCATCATAATTTTTTCCGACTAGAACTTCTATACGCGACTTCATTCTTTCGAAATTTTTACGGTATTGGTTTTTTGACTCTTTTTTTACAATAGCAAGATTCGAAACTATTATAGAAAGCGAGGACATTAAATCTTTTTCGAGAGCCTTACCCTCTCTTTTTCTCATCATGCGGAGTTTTTTAAGCGCTTCCGATACGGACTGTAAAAGACATTTTCGTGTATCATCGCCTATAACAGCTCTAGTCTTTGATATTGATCCTTCCATAGAAAGAACAGCATCCAAAGAAAAAGTTTTTCCGGTTTTCTTTTCAATCTCCGAGAGATCGGCAATTATTTTTTCAACAATACCCCGGTTGATGGAATACGTTCTCTCGTCAAACCATTCGGATATTTCTACATTGAGCTCAACCTTTCCGCGTTTAATTTCATCAGAAACAACCGAAAGAATATTGTTTTCTTCAGTACGAAGAGCGCGCGGAAGATTTATAAAGTATTCATTATATTTTGAGTTCAAAGATTTAATTTCAACGTAATATGCAAACTGCGGAGATTTCCCGTCACAGTAAGCGTAACCTGTCATGCTTTCCATAAATTATTCCTGAATTGTTTAAACAATGCGTTCGTTTTTGCTCATCGATTTGACTTTGAGAACTCCGTTATCGGCAAAAAAATCAACAGTTCGTCCGAAATCCCCGCCGGTATCCTCGCCTTTGATTATGAAACCGAGTTTTTCAAGAATTTCTCTGCTTTTTTCAATATTGTTTTTTCCGATTTCGCTCATAAGACTGTTTTCTGCCACCTTAAACATAACTGAACCGCCTGCCAATTTAGCGACAATTCTATCACGTTCAGCACCCGCGTTCTCCATTTCTTCAATCAGAATAGGTATCGCGCTGTCAGCATATTTTCTGGGATTTGAATCTTCACTTTTCTGTTCAGGCAGCATTATATGAGCCATTCCGGCAACTTTTGCCTTGGGGTCATAAAGGCAGACACTTACACACGATCCTAGAACAGTACGCAGAATATCAGGCGCCTTTGTAACCTGAAGATCCGCGATTCCGACATTAATTAGACGAAAATTCATTCAGCCTCTCTTTTGGAACATATACCGGAGAATCCATAATCTTCATGTAAGCAAAATCTTCGGAAACCGAATGAAGAGTTTCCGAATGTCCGATAAAAAAATATCCGTTAGTTTTTGACAATGCATTATAAAAATTTTTCACAAGGGTGCGCTGATGCTCCCTGTCGAAATAGATCATTACATTACGGCAGAAAATCAAATCAATATTACGCGGAAACTGATCCTTAAACAAATTTAAAGTTCCGAACTTTACCATGTCCTTCAGCTGTTTTTTTACGGTATAAACATCTTCTTCGCTTTCGGATTTATCAAAATATTTTTCAAGCAGATTCGGCGGAACCTTATCGATACGTCTGCCGGAATATTTACCCTGGCGTGCAAAATCAAGTACAGAATATGCAATATCGGTTGCCAGAATTTCAACATCCCATCCGAAAAGAAGATCTTTCAGCTCGGAAAGGCAAATTGCAATAGTATACGGTTCCTCGCCTGTCGAGCATCCGGCACTCCAGACCGTGAGTTTTCTATCTTTCTTTTTTGCAACAATATCAGGAACACATTTCTGCATTAAAGCGGCAAAGTGTCTCTCGCTTCTGAAAAAATAAGTTTCATTTGTCGACACAACATCAAGAAGAAGATCAAGCTCATGAGATTTATCGCTGAGTTTCTGTATATAATCAAAATATTCGGCAAACGAATTAATATCAAGCGCCTGAAGTCTTTTTCTGAGCCTGTTAGAGAGAAGCGTTATCTTGGAATCTTTCATAAAAATTCCGCTCTCGTCATATACGAGTTTTGAAAACTTTTCAAACTCTTCCGGTGTCAGTCTCTGCATATTATATTCAAACATATTTTACCGTAATCAACCTCAGATTCTTATATCGGATTTCCGCTTATTGTTCAATCTATTTTTTCAAAGCTCCGCACGAAGATTAAGCATAAGTTTCAGCTCTCCGGGCGTTATTTGGCACTGTCTTACAATTTCATTTTCAGTCCATCCGTTTGAATGAAGCCTCGATACAAAACCCGCCTTATCTTCTGATTTTTCATAAGCCTTATAAATATCCGGATCATCTATCAATTCTTCATCATCCTGAAAATTAAATGAAGAGACGGTTTCGTCAATTCGCACTTCAAGTTTCGGCTCTTTACGCTTTGCGTATAGAGATGCTTTAACATTGTTGAGCTTTCCTATGTCGGATGATATAATCGTATTTGAAGGAAATACTGCCTTTTTACGCTGATCTTTTTTTTCAGTTTCCATTCTGGAAATTTCTTCATTGATTGTCAGGTCAACACCTTCGACGGAAGCCTTTTCTAATATTTTTTTCATTAAGGAAATGCGGTTCTCAAGAATCGAAATATTCCTTTCTGCTGTTTCGTTAAATTCATTTATAATTTCATCCATTTCTTTTTTCAGCTTACGCGAAAAAAAAGCAGATGAAGTCTTTTCAAGCTTGAGGCTTATTACTAGATATAAAACCGCTCCGATAAGAATGTTGGTAAAAACTACGGCGAAAAAAGTCGACATCTCTATTTCCTTATATCAAAATTGCTTCCGAGCCTTTCGTCTTCAATCTGGCGCGGAGGATGCTCTTCATGATGATTCTTCGCTTCACCCTGATTGGGATGTTTTCTGCGTTCACGGTTTTCTTTGGCATGAGAATCATTATCAACGCTCTTGGATGTTTCATTAGTCTGATCAACAGTCTTGTCGCTTTCCTTTGATTTCTGACCGGACTCCTTATCGAGATGAAGCTGCTGACTAAGAGCCAGGTTATCAATCTGATGCTGTGTTTTTGCGACTTCGTGAAGCTGATTCATACTCGTGAGAAGATCAATAGGCTTTATGCTCATTTATCTTCTCCTTCCAAAACTGCGGCGGGCATATTTCGGCTGCTGACCAAGCGGCAGCTCATATTTTCCGAAACGCCAGTCACCGTTTTCAAATGTTATTCGAACGTC
>JAKJGA010000031.1 GCA_022704645.1 Spirochaetota bacterium | reverse complement strand
CCGTCTTTGTTTGAAAAGATACTTTCGAATTTGTTGCATCCGGACAATGTAAGTGTTGCTGCAGTTAAAAGAAATAAGTTTGTAAATTTTATCATTATAAAATCCTCATGAATATAAATTACTCTAATATCTCACATGTTTGCAAAGTCAACAGAAAAGCTTAAGGGTATTATACTTATGCGGATAGCGGCTGTGCAGGGTTTGTCATTTAGAAGCTGTTGTTTTTATATGAATTCGCTTTTCTATTGAAATCTTTTTTTGAGACCATGAATCATCAATAATTGAAAACCAGACTGTGTCGCGGTTTCTACCTTTGATCATCAAATGCTTTTTGAATGTGCCTTCATATTCGAAGCCGAGCGATTCCGCGGCATGTATGCTTGATGTATTGTCATTGTCGCACTTCCATGCGATTCTTCGGTAATGCAGATTTTCAAATAAGTATGTGAGAATTAACAAAACTGCCGCTGAATTGATTTCTGTATTGCGGGCTTCATTCGAGTACCAAACGCTACCGATTTCAGCATTGCCTGACATCGAATCGATATTGATTATCGAACAACTTCCCACAGTTTTGCCGAGCCGCTTTGAAAAAACAGTGAATACTATATTGTCAGCATTAGACGTTTGATTTTCGATATAGGATTTAACTTCCCGGGCATTATTAAACGGCCCGAAAAACATATGATGAAATATAAAATCACCATTATCTGATGCAGCTTCAAATAAAGCATCAGCATCTCCGATTGTCATTGGAGTCAATTTAACAAATTCATTCTCGAGTTTTAATCTTTCGGGTTTTCTGAACATGAAATACCTTAAATTGATTTAATCATTAATATTCTTATTGATAGTTCTTCTGACCGATAAAAGAACCGGGCTGAAATATTTCTTCCAGAATTTATTGGCGAAAAGATTCGCTGTTTCAAAATCGACATGAATCAATTCGATGTTATTTGAAGCGCAGTAATTAAAAACATTTTTTAACAGATCTTTGCCGAGATTATTTCCGCGGTGTTCCGGCTTGATGTAGGCGCCGATTTCATCAATCATTCCGCAGTTTTTGACAGACAGATCGATGCAATTGCTTTCTTGTGAGACGCTTAAGTTTATGAAACCGACCTGAATAGTATTGTCAAAAGCGATGAATACGTTTCCATTAGTAAGAATTTGCGAAATATCATCAATTGAATACGAATCGCGTTTTAAAAATAGGGGAGACGATGCATAGTATTCTCTTGACTCTTCGACTAATGAATATAGAATCTCTGCGTCATTAGCCGAGGCTTTTCTGATTTGATAAGATGAAGCTGCATCAAGCTTTGCATCAGTGCGTGCAAACGCATCTATTAGATATGAACCGAAACCAAGATCATAGAGAGTTTTTTTCAGTCGGGTATCGTTATAATTAATTGTCCACATGTGATTGAATATATTTCTGCTCACCCAGTCTTTTGCGGCGGCCTGATATAAAAGCGGATAGGCTTTATCCGCGTAATCATCGATTACAGCATGGCCGATAGACGGGCAGAAAACGGATTCCTCTCCGTTAAAATTAAACGCGTCGTATGCAAGGTAGCCGATTATTTTTCCGTCGGCTTCTGCCGCGATTGCGCATCCGTCTTTCACTTTCTGTATAAGAAAATCTTTGATCTCAGTTGAGCTGTGTGTCCAGTATGAAGGAAAGGATTCATTGCCGGAAGAGTAGTCGTTAAAACAGCTTTGCCAGATTCCAGCCGATTGTTCGATGTCGGATTCATTCATTTTGTAAATTAATATTTTGTTATTCACGATAAGCCTCAGTTTGAAATCGTTAAATTATAAATCACTTCAACCCCTTCATTGAAGTAAAGAAGAAATTATGAAACTTTCTCAATATTAAATAACTTGCCGATAAGTTGACGCCATGTCCAGCAGAATAAATCAAATGAACAGTTTCTCTTATTGCTCCTCTCTCCTTTATTAAAGGAGAGAGGCTGGGAGAGAGGATTCTATTTTTTCGACATACTGTAATTCTTGTGTCCGCCCGAAAGATTTCTCACGTCCTTAAATCCTTTATTTATTAAAATATTCTGGGCGGCGTTGCCTGTGACCCCTTTATTGCAGTAGGTTACTGTCAGAGTTTCTTTGTTAAGTTTATCGCAGCAGTCGCGCAGTTTCTCGTGCGGAATATTTTCGGCTCCTTCAACATGGGCCTTGTCATACTGGCTTGATACTCGTGAATCGATTATCTGAATCTTTCCATTTGAAGCTGTTTCTTTCAGCCCGGCTGGAGTAATCAGTTTGCGTTTTCCATTTATTGCATTATCGAGAATCATTCCAGTGTACATCACGGGATCTTTTGTAGTAGAAAAAGGAGGCGCGTAGGCGAGATCAAGATGAAAAAGATCGGTAACCTTCGCGCCGAAAGTGATCGCAGTCGCGAAAACGTCAATGCGTTTGTCGACTCCTTCATATCCGACTATCTGTATGCCGAGAAGTCTCTGTGTTTTTCTGTCGGCAACGGCCTTAATCATCATTTCCTTCCCGCCTGCGTATTCAGGTTTGTCAGGTTTGATGTTGTGAACTACTTCGCAATCGTAACCTTCCGCGCGCGCCTCATTTTCTGTAAGCCCGGTCTGTGCAATTGTCATGTCGAAGAGTTTGAAAATTCCCGTTCCGAGTATTCCTCTGAATTCGAGCTGTCCTCCGCTTGCCTGATCGCCTGCAATGCGCCCGGTTTTATTTGCTGTCGAGCCGAGCGGATGATAGATTGGTTTTCCTGTTATTACAGAATAAGATTCCGCGCAGTCGCCGCACGCATAAATGTCCCCAAAGTTCGTCTGCATTTTTTTGTTAACTTTTATCGCGCCGGTGGTTCCGATTTCAATTCCTGCGCTAGACGCGAGGGTTATCTCAGGTTTCACTCCCGCAGCTATTATAAAAATTTCAGCGCTTACTTTTTTGCCGCTTTTGAGTTCGGCATATTCAGCTTTTTCACCGCCGGAAAATCTGGTGACAGAATCGCCTGTCAAAAAACTGATTCCTTTTTTTGAGATATAGTCTTCAATATAAACTGAAACGTCAGAATCCATTTTCGGTGAAAGATGTTCCTTCATTTCTACAATCGTTGTTTCAATTCCTGTGCTGGAAAAATTCTCGGCTAATTCCATTCCGATGAATCCTGAGCCGACTATAAGTGCGGATTTAACATTGTTTGCGTTGATATAATTTTTTATTATTACTGCCGATGTTATGTTTCTAAGACTGAAAACATTGTTTTTGTCAATTCCGTCAATCGGCGGAATAATACTTTTTGCTCCGGTCGCGATTATTAGTTTGTCGTAATTTTTTGTGAAGGTATTTCCGTCATCAAGATTCTTTACAGAAATTATTTTTTCGGTCGGATTAACTGACAGAACTTCATGTCTGATAAAAACATCAACATTGTGTTTCGATTTAAAAAATGCCGCGTTTCTCGGAGTAAGAGATTCAATTGATTCAACGCTTCCTCCGATATAATAGGGCGTTCCGCATGCAGAATAAGATATGTGTGAATCTTTTTCGTAAATTTTAATTTCACTTGATTCGTCATTTCTTCTTGCTTTGGCTGCTGCGGATGTTCCTGCAGCAACGGATCCGATGATAAGTATTTTCATAAAACCTCCGTTAATGCTTTCCGTCGTTCATGGAAAAAGATTTTCCGAATTTCTTCTGCATAATAACTGCAATGATGATGAAAACGGGCATGGATAGAATTGTGCGAAGAAGTGAAAATTTGAGCCCGAGAAAACCGATTTCAAATGAAAGCATCGGTAATTTCATCGTTGTAAATGCGCCGATATAGATGAAAATATTTCTAACGCTCGTGCCTTTTTTCCAAAGCATGTAAGCTACGGGGAAAGCCCCATAGAGAGGTCCAGCTTGAAGCATTGCGAGAAGAATCATCCAGACTATGCTCATCAATCCTGAGTTTTCACCCAGATGTTTTTCAATGACCCCCCGCGGAATCCAAACGTCGAAAAGACCTATCAGAATGAAAATGAGAGGAAGAAAAGAAATCATTTCAATTATTGATTCAGAAAAATTCCGGGCGCTGTCTATTCCCGTTTTGTAATCATAAATATGTGAGAACAAAACGAATATTCCCATTAGAAATGTGATTATAATTTCGTATTTATTTTTTTTAAAATAAGATTTCACAGAAACCTCCAAAGAAGAGCCATAGCTGTTCCGATTGTAATAGCGGCGGCAAAACTAAGAATGTTGCGTGTTATGGAAACTTTCCAGCCGAAAAATTTTCTTTCAATCGGAAGCGTAAGAATACCAACCATCATGAGTGTAGTTATGAAAACAGAAATAACAGGATAGCTGACTCCGTTTTTAACGAGAACACCTGCCATCGGATACGCAACGAATCCGGGAATGAGTGCGACTGAGCCGGCGGCTCCGGCAACGAGAAAACCTGTAATGCCGGAATCCTGCCCCATATATTTTTCAATTGCTTCCGGCGGAAGAAGTGCGAGTATGAATGCGATAAAAAAAAGAACAGGAATCATCTGCGGAAGCAGATTTAAAAACATCCGTAGAGCTATCCTGAGCGCGCTGATTGTTTTTGTAGCGTTGAAAATAAAAGAAATAATAAGGAGAAGGGCGGTGACGATTGCAAGTATCAGCATATTATCCTCAAATAAATGTTCCGAATATCCATCCGGCAAATGTCGACATGAAAACAACAAGAGCAATATAAACAGATGTTTTTTCCCATCCGAGTTCACTGGCGATTACAATTATCGACGGCAGTGAAAGCGACGGACCGGCAAGCAGTAAAGCGAGCGCAGGACCTTCCCCCATGCCTGAGCCGAGAAGACCCTGAAGAATCGGAATCTCTGTAAGTGTCGCAAAATACATCAATGCACCTGAAAATGATGCAAAGAAATTCGCTTGAATGGAATTTCCGCCTACAAGATATGAAATCCATTCGGAAGGAATAATACCCTCATGGCCCGGTCTTCCGAGAAGAAAACCTGAAACCAATACGCCTCCAAAAAGAAGAGGTAAAATCTGAAGTGCAAAATCGCGTGTTGAAACAGTCCATTCTTTAAGTTCTTCCTTCTTAAACCACTTTATCAGAGAAAAAACAAGAATAAGAGCGAATCCCCCTGAAATATACCATTTGTAATGAAATATAAAATCCCACGCCGAGAGAGAACCTTTTGCCGGCGCCCAGTTTGCGAAAACGAGAATTCCGATCATCGAAGCCATATATAAACCATTCTGGAAAAGATTTCTCGGCATGTCTGCATCGATGTTTTTGAACATACGATCATCGGTAAGGCGCGCTTCATCTTCTTTTCTGAAAATGAAATGCATGATTAGACCTATAATAAATGCAAAAGAAATGGCTCCTATTACGCGGGCCGCTCCGAGTTTGAATCCCAGAATTTTTGCTGATAAAACAATCGCGAGAATATTAATCGCCGGTCCTGAATAAAGAAATGAAACAGCCGGACCGAGCCCGGCTCCCTTTTTGTAAATTCCTTTAAAAAGCGGAAGGACTGTGCATGAACACACGGCTAAAATTGCGCCGGAAAATGACGCAACAGAGTATGCGATAAATTTATTCGACTTTGGTCCGAGATATTTTATTACAGCCTGCTGGTTTAAAAAAACCGTAATCGCACCGGCTATAAAAAAAGCCGGAACGAGACAGAAAAGAACGTGTTCTCTTGCGTAATCAGAAAGCATCATGAAAGCTTCAGTAATTGCACCGGTGATAATTGCATTATCAAAAGGGATGAAGTATGCCGATGCAAAAATCAGAGTGAATAGTGCAAGTTTTTTGTTATTCGATAAAAATTTTATCACAGTTATTCCTCTTACAATGGTTTAAGAGTGTTGAATAATAGATAAGCACCCGCAAGAATCACGATTATACCGCATATTTTTTTTACGATAACAAGACCCTTTGATTTTTCGCTCCAATTAAGGAATGATTGTAAGGCAGGAATGAAAGTTCCGCCGGCAATTATAACCAGGCAGTGGCCCAAAGCGTACATTGAAACGAGTAAAACCGCAAAAACAATATTTGTCTTTGCGAGACTGAAAGATATTCCCAGCACAGGAGCAAGATATGCGAATGTGCATGGCCCGACTGCGAGACCTATGATTAGACCGAGGCTGAATGCTGCAAAAAGTCCGCGTTTTTTCAGTGACGGAACTTTGCAGACATTATCCAGGAATTTTAAACGGATAACTCCCGCCAGATAAAGTCCGATTACTATCATTAGGGCGGATACAATTATGTTCGGAATTGATCCGAGATCTCCGGCTATACGTCCGAGAAGAATTGTCACAAATCCTATTATGACAAGACTTAAAAGAATTCCCGCGGAGTACAGAGATGAAATCACAGCATTTTTGGATAATTTGCCTACGCCCTGATTTCCTATGAATCCAACTATTAATGGAATGCTTGCAATATGACATGGTGAAAGAATTACACTGAGTATTCCCCAGAAAAAGGCCGATGCAAAAGCCAGATACATGTTCCCATATAGCATTTCAGAAAGAGTATTGAAGAGAGATTCTATCATTATTCAACTCCTTTTTCTTTTAGTATTTTCTGAATTTCTTCAAACGGGAAAAATCCTTCGTGACGGAAGAATTCTTTTCCGTTTGTGTCTGTGAAAACCTGAGTTGGAATGACACGTATCCCGAACATTTCAGCAGCTTTTTTCCCGTCTTTTGTTGTAATATCGTGGAAAATCACCGTAACTTTTCCTTTGTATGTTTCTTCCACGCGTTTCATAATAGGTTTCATCATTCTGCAGGGAGCACAGTATTCGGCACCCAATTCTATGAAATTAATTTCAGAAAAATCAAAATCGCTAACAACTTTGGATGATTCTGGTGCCGACAGTTCTTCCGATGATTTGCTGTCGTTCTTAGTATAAGAGCATCCGTTAAAAGAAATGTTTGAAGCCAAAAAAATGAATGAACCGGTTACTGTTATGACAAGTGCTCTCATAATATTTGTTTTTAAATTTTTCATATTGATTTACCCGCATATATTGTTTTTAATTGTTGAAACAGCCTCGTTGACTGCATTTTCGTTTATAGAAGTTTTTCCTTTTTCGTATCCCATCTCGGTTATGATGAAAGATTTAGGTGTAACACCGATTTTTTCCAAATTCTTTTTTGCGCATGCAACCTGGCATCCGTCAATTGTGATGCATTGGTCGGCAGCTTTTGCCGATTCAATGAAACCGCTTAATCCGGCTCCAACAGCAGCCAGACAGCTCATAGCTCCGATTTTTTCATCGCGCATTTTTCTTGCAGCGAGATCGCTTAAAGAACCTACATCAGAAGCTCCTGAGCACGCATATATTAATTTAATATTGGAATTACCGCAACTACATGAACTCATTCTCGTTCTCCTATTTTAAAAATTTTTTTATTTCATCAGGATCAAGAATTTTACCGACTGATTTAACTTCGTCGTCGACTACAAGAGCAGGGGTCATCATAACTCCGTAATCCATGATTTTGTTAAGATCTTTAACCTTCTCAATAGTAAATTCTATTCCCATTTCTTCAGCTGCTTGCCGTGCGCTTTGTTCAAGCTTTTCACATTTCATACAACCTGTCCCGAGAATTTTAATTATTTTCATATATCCTCCTGTGTAAAAGATCAGCATTTACAGCATTTTACTGCGTTGATGTTTGTTTCAGCATTTGCTTTCATTACATTATCTATGCAGTTCATGAAGTCCATAATACATTCAACTCTCAACCTGTAAAAAATAGTAGTTCCTTGCTTCCTGTCTGTGACGATTCCGGCTTTTTTTAGAACAGAAAGATGTTTCGAAACAGTTGAAATATCTGCTCCAATCATGTCGGTGAGTTCGCAGACGCACCTTTCACCTTTAGATATTTCTTCTATGATAAAAAGTCTGCTTGGGTGAGCCATTGCTTTCAGGATCTCTGAACGAATTTTGTAATAGTCTTCTTTTCTTTTCATAATTGGCAAATTAGCCAAATAAAACCTGAAAGTCAAGTCATTCGAGAAAATAAACGCAGTTTCTGCGAAAAAAATAATTCGTAATCCGTATTTTATTTATACAGGAGTAAATATGGACATGATAAGAACAACAGTTAACATCGATGATATATCTATGAACTTACTTAAAAAAGCGGCTTTAACGAAAAAGAAAAGGGAATCGGAAATGATAAATATAATTGTTGGGAATGTGGTGAGAAGATGCTTGTTAAATAGGGAAAAATTTGTTGAAGGAGCAGTAAAATATCAAGAGCAAAAGAATAATTATGCTGTATATCATTATTCGGTTAGTCGTGACATTTATGAATCTTGTCTGGATCTAAGGAAAATTTATAAAATGTCCGTGTCGAGGATTATTAATGAAGCAATTAAGGAAATTGTTGGGGCAATGTTAAGGGAGCTGGAATTTGATTCGCATGATGTATCTTTTCCTTCTGGCAATTTTTTTATCTTTATGGATAACTATGAATTGCAATATACCTCTATATTACAATTTGGTTTGAATCATTGGGAATTTTCATCAAAAATCAGGATGAGAATAACTTAAGGTAAATAACAAGCGTAATTGAATCCTTAATCTGCTTCTTCAATGTAATAAAGCTGTTGACAAGAAAGTCCGGTATTGCTGAAATAGCCGCATCGGGTTGCTAGCTCAACTGGCAGAGCAACTGACTCTTAATCAGTAGGTTCCGAGTTCGATTCTCGGGCAACCCAATCCGTTTTATCGATAATAACTCTGCTCTTTTCAACATATTCAAACGTTTCAGGTTTTAAAATTAATTGACAGACTTAGCGCGTATTATGATTATAGATTTTCAATAATATATAAAAGTCATTGAGCGGTATAGCCGGGGGTATGATGTTTAGTGCTTATTTTAATCAACTTCAGAAACAGCTTTTAAAGACATATACTAAATCTTCTAAAAAGGAAGCTGTTTCTGCGCCTGTTCCTGCTAAAGCAAAAAAGCCGGCTAAAAAAGATTATAAGCCCGTAATGGATGCTGTTTCTTCAATGTTTTCTCCTGAAATATGTGTTATGTCCAAGAAAATTGCCGACCAGTCAGGTTATATTTCTGATTCAGCTGATTTTATTGCCGTTAGAAAGAAATTTTCCGCAATAGATGAAATTTTCCATGAAGCAGTTCCTGCGGAACTTACAGCTGCTTCGTTTAACGTCATTGAGGAAGTAAACCACAAACAGCTTACTGATGTTTTGATAAAGGCAGCTTTGATTAAAAAAATAGATCACTACTCTGAAGAAGCTGAAGATCCGGCGTTTATTCCAGGATTTATTATTGCATTACATACAACATATTCTTTGAGCGAACTTAAAGAAGCTATTATTGATATTTATGATAAAGATTCCGTTGAGCCCATGTTTGAATTTGATATTATGATGGTTCTCGGAAAGGGGCTGATAATAAAAAACTGGCGTGAAGGTGCTAGAAGTTTTATCGCGCTCGAGACAGGGGAAGATACCATGAAATGGTTTTTTCTTCTTCTTAACGAATATGTTGAATCGAAAACTGCAAAGGATCTTGATTTGAGATCATATGTTAAAGAAGCCGTTCATTATAACGAATATTGATCCAATCTGCATTTTTTTCATTCTTTTATGAGATAATCCCCCGAATATGCCGATTTATAAAGGGCAGAATCAGCCTTTTATGGTGTCAGGATACGAATTAATCTTGACACTATGACTGCGTGTATGTAAAAAAATATAATGCTTTTGCGATATTAATAATTCGGCGGGGTAACAGGTGAAAAACTTAAAATTATTGGCTCTCCTGTTGTTGGTTCTATCTTTTCTTCCATCCTGTTCAAAAGACAAAAAGGATTCGGTTGATTCATCGGAAGGTTTTTCTGGTTCGGGAAAAGACATGATTGTCGTACTCGATACTTCGATGAGTATGGTAGGCCAAGGCGGACAGAACATTCTTTCTCAGGTAAAAGACAGTCTCAATTCTCAGGTAGATAAGCTTATTGTTGGGGATTCTTTTACATTTGCGACATTTGATGAAACCACTAAACTCTATCCGACTGTTCAGATTGACAGTATGGCAAAAGTTGACGTGATAAAAAAATACATCTCTATGGTTGAAGCAAAAGGTTTTTGGACTTATACCATGGACATGCTTTCTATAATAGTAAAGAAAGCTGAGGAAATTGATGCACAGAATGGTGACCGTCAGGTTGTAATAGTAATTCTGACTGATGCATTGGATGATCCTCCACCTGCGCTTAGATCAAAACAGCTTAATATTAAGGATATCGCAAAAGGCGATCCAAAAGACTGGTTTATCTATTTCGTAAGTCTCGGCGAAGCGAAAGGAAATGCTAAACTTACCGGTATAACAAAGGATGTTGCTGATAATGTTGCCTCAAAAACAACTGTAATAGGTGGCAAAGACGATCCGAATGAGGCTATTTCAGGAAATCTTCAGGCTGAAATCGATAAGGTTGATGCATCTGTCCGCAATGAAAGAATTAAGAAAATTCTTTTTATAGTAATTCCTTTACTTCTTCTGGCTCTTTTGATTTATCTAATAGTAATTATTGCGAAGAATGCGGCAAAAGTTCGCGGAACTGTTGAATTTAAACAAGTCGGAACTTTCCGTCCTGAAATTAAGCAGGTGGATTTGGGCCAGTTTAAAGAAGGAAAAGTAACTATTGGACGTAATGCCCTTGATAGTTACAGAATAATGGACTTTTCAGATAGGAAACCCGTGATATTTATAGCGAAAAAGTTTTCCGGAGCTCTAAAAGTTATTATTGATGAAGATAACAGCACACCTGTAGAATTCGCAGGAAATAAAAAGGAAGTTTTTCTTCGAGAAGGTGATACCTTTATAGCCGGAGGCTATCAGTTTACCTATTTCGAGAATGAACAAAAGAAGTAATTGACATAAAATAAAAGCGGATTACGATAATCCGCTTATTTACTTTAGCTTACCTATTTAAGGAGGAAAATATATGGCGATTTCCCAGTTTCCTAAAAGCCCTAATGCTGTCCATCCGGAACAGCCTAGTGCAGTCGGTTCCAGAAACTCGATTGTACAAGAGGGAAGAAACAAGATTTCGGAAGCGGGTTTGATTCTTGAAGAAACAACCCAGAAAGTGCTTAATGAAGTTGAGCAGAAGCTTCCTGAAGAAGTTTTAGCAAGACTAGATGTAATGGGCGGATTGAAAGAAAAGCTCTACAATTACATCAACCAGACTTATGTTAACATGTTCAACCGTTACACAGTAACGATGGAAGACGAATTTATTAAAAAAGTTCGTGATTTCGTGGACAAAGAAGAAGCAAAAGGTCTTGCTCGTTACACTCCAAGAGAGCTTGTTGAGCTTCTTGATAAGATTGGCGGCGGTGACAAGTTTAATACCGGTGAAATTGAAAAATCAATGGTAAACATGTTCGGTCACTTGCAGGGTCATATCCAGAGAGGTATGAACGATCTTGAAAATGAAACAAATGCAATTCTTCGTCAGAAAACTGATGTCGGTGCGTTTATCCGCGGTGAGAATGCGTATGCAATTCTTAAATGCGTATTCAAAGACAATGAATTCCGTCCAAAATATGTTTATGACGTAAAACTTTCCATAAACATTCTCGACAGTGAACTTATAAGCCCAATTTATCATTATCAGGTTACAGTAGAATCTCTTCTAAAAGACGCGATCCAGAAGCATATTCAGGAACTTATCGACCGTCAGATTGAGGAGCTCAAAGAAGAACTTGTTGATCAGGGTGCTAAGGAACTTTCGGGTTCTGAAGTTATGTTTGAAAAAATCAAAAAAGTTGAAAACTTTACTGATGATATCAAAGATGATGAAAAATCCAAGAGATACACTATTCTTGCGAAGAAATTCCTTGATAAGATCGAAGGTCTTCGTGCGCAGATCGACCTTGAGGATTATGATCCTCTTAATATCCGCGAGAACATTAAACATATCATCGATGAAGAAAATATCCGTAACAGAGGTTATAATACAGCTGTTAATGCGATTACTTCGATTCTTGATACGTCTAAACTCGGGTATCAGGTTTGCGATAACATGAAGAATGCCCGCGTGTGTCTCATCAGAGAATATGAAGAAATCGACAAACAGGTTCTTCCTGATGAAAGATATGACATCAAACTTGCTTTCTACGATCAGAACCAGCTCAGAGAGATGGTTCGTGAGTATGACAGACAGATGGATGCTTTCACAAGAGAGATTCACATGCTTGCAGACGTTACTGAAGCTCATTATCAGTCAAGTAAGAGATTCCGTTCTCTTAAAGACTTCGATGATCTTTCAAAACGTCTCATGAGCAGAGACTGGCTCAGAAAGAAAGAAGCTGAAAAACTTGATGGCGCATATGTTGCGACTGAAGATATCGGTGATTTCTACAACGAAAATTCTTTTGTTGAAAAGAATAACAGAACTTATGAAGACAGAATCAAATATCTTAAGAATAAAATTAAGAGAAATAAAGATCTTCTTCAGAAGATGCATGGATATCAGAATCCGATTGAAAGAGTTGTTCTTGATGAAAGAATCAATTTTGTTTCAAAAAGATTCCATGAGTTTACATATCAGGTAAATCCGCATCACATTCAGCCGGGTCTGATTCTTGACATGAACGTAACTACCATTAAACGTAAACTTTTTATGCTTAAAGGTATGGCGAACATGCTTAATGAGTTCCTTTATGGAGTATCAAGAGGATTCCAGGATGCTGCATTTGCTCAGTTTAAGAGAAGAAGATCTACAGTTAGATCGGATATCGATCAGTCTTTTTCTCTTCCTGATAATAAAGACAATATTTTCGAAATGGCTTATAAACAGCAGGCTGCAGATGCAAGTGCAGGTGCTGATATAGACATTAAAGGAATTGTTGATATGACTCCGGGAGCTAAAGCTGCTAAAAAGAAAAGCTCTGGTTTAAAAGAACTATAAGTTTCAATAAAAAAAAGACCGGCATTAAGCCGGTCTTTTTTTTATGTCTTCTATCTGTTGCTTTGATCGAATATTTTTTTTACAACACCTTTATCGTCTTTTAGTATTTTTGCGCCTCTGGTGATTTTGCAAAGACTTACTCCGAGTTTCGCAGCTATTTCTCTTTGGCTTAGACCCTCGTTCAGCATGCATAAAAGGTTCCATCTTAAAGTCAGGTCGCTTATTTCGGACTTAGTAAGAAGCTCATTCATAAGTTTAATCATTTCGTTACGGTTTGAAACTGAACAGAAGATGTCATAAATATCTTGTTTCTGCATTATTTTATCCTTTTAAGATAATTATTTGAAGTCATCCGTTATAAAAGTCAAGCAGAAGCGTTTTTCTTAGGAATTATAAATATAATAAAAAATTTAAAAACTTTTTGACATAAGCCTTATATAATTATTTTTCGAGATGTATGTCGGATAATGTTAAAATATTTAGAAAAGGGAGCAAGACGTATTTTACGGCAAGCTTGTTTTTTCCTCCGGAAGTGCGGCGTGATGTGTTTTCTTTATACGCTTTTGTCCGGACTGCTGATGATTATGTTGACTCTGTCCCTCAGAGAAAAAAAGAATTTTATAAGTTTAAAGAATTATATCTTGAATCCTTAAAAAGCCGTAAGAAATCCGGAAATGAAATTATTGATGATTTTATTGATCTCTTTTACAGAAAGAAATTTAAATCAGAATGGGTATCTGCCTTTTTGGAATCAATGGAGTTAGATTTAACAAAGAAAAAATATAAATCGATAGATGAGACTCTTCACTATATTTACGGTTCAGCAGAAGTGATCGGTCTTTTTATGGCAAGAATTCTTGATTTACCCAAAAAAGCAGATAAGCATGCTCAAATGCTCGGAAGAGCTATGCAGATGATTAATTTTATAAGAGATATTGCGGAAGATAATTCTTTCGGAAGGGCATACCTGCCATTAGATTCGAAAATGAAATCTCTTGATTATTCATTTGCTTCATCTAATAAGGATATGTTTGAAGCATTTATTCGCCGACATTCTCTGATTTATAAAAAATGGCAGAAATCAGCAGAAGACGGCTATAAATATATTCCTAAAAGATATCTTGTTCCGATAAAGACTGCCGCAGACATGTATCTCTGGACGGCATCTCAAATTGAAAAAAATCCGATGATTGTTTATGAGAAAAAAGTTAAGCCGTCACGTTTTAGGATATTGAAAACGCTGATCGCCAATGAGGTAAAATGTTTTCGTACATCAACGAAAGAAAAGCTTTGATTTCGGAATTTATTGCAGATTATTTACAGCAAAAATCGAAAGAATTGTCTGCTGTCAATGTTTGGGGCAAGGATGTTTCTGAGCGCGTAAATTCCTTTACAAAAGACGGAAAAATGATTCGTGGTGCGCTTATTCTTTTTTCACATGAAATGTGCGGAAATCATAATCAGCGATATGCACTTCGTTCTGCTGCAGCGATAGAGCTTTTGCAGTCATATCTTCTAATTCATGATGATATTATGGACAGGGATAAATTCAGAAGAGGAAATCCTTCCATATTCCATCAGTATTCTCTAATGTTGCCGGATATACCGCATGATCAGGCTGAACATTTCGGAACTTCAATGGGAATTTGTGCAGGAGATGTCTCAATATTTCTAGCCTTGGCTCTTTTACTTGATGATACATCGGATCCTCATATTAAAAATTCTGTTATGGAATTATTTTTCCATGAAATGACGCTTGTCGGTTT
>JAKJGA010000193.1 GCA_022704645.1 Spirochaetota bacterium | reverse complement strand
GACTTATTCTTATTGTTCTTCGGATATGCTTTTATTTCAATTCCAAGACCAAGATTATCCAGATACTCGATTAGAGTTGATATTTTCATGTCTTTTCTGGCTTCGAGTTTTGAAACACCTGATTGAGAAAATGTTTTTAGATCTTCCTGCCTTATTCCCCTTTTCTCTCTTATTTCAGATAAACGAATCTGCAAGATGGCTTTCTCTGCTTCAGCATAAGCTTTTCTGATTTTTTTTTCAGGCAAAGACAACGAAATTTCTTCGATAATATTATTTTTTGTTTTCATTTTGATACCTGCCTTTCAGATATTTATCATATAACTTTTCCGCGGCTGGAATCATTATATCATAAAAATCTTTTTTTCCTCTTTTATCTCCGCCTATTAACAAAACAGCTTTTCTCTTTGGATCAAAAATGAACAGTATACGATATACTTTAAGTTTATTCTGAATCCTTAACTCTTTCATATTCTGATAGCGGCTCTGTTTAATACTATCAACATATGGTCTGCCCAGATTCGGGCCTATTTCTCTCAAAATCAACAGGCTTTTCAGAACTGCCTGACGCGAGTTTTCATCAAGATTCATAATCCAAACAGCAACTTCATCAGTCCGTTCAATTTCCCACATAATTCAATTATAGTAAAATACTATATGAAGTCAAGTGAATATTAAGATTCTATAATTCGCTGTGTAAAATAATACAATCTGAATATTTTTTAAATTTATGCGAAAAAGCTCATACAGATTACGTTTATATTAATGTTTAAAACCTTGACATAAGGCTAAAATGATAATATTTTGAGGTGTAAAATGAGTACGGTAATGGAATTTACAAAAGAACAGCTTGAACAAATCGGTTCGTATATCGAATCAAACTTCGACCGCTTCGGAGCGAAAAGCAATGTCATACAGCTTCGCCCATACGACATCCAGCTTATAGAACGCATGACGCGCATCGAAGAAGAACTCAGAAGCCAGCGCGAAGTAATACTGAAACAGAACGAAACGATGCAGTTCGGTTTCGCCCAGATGGACAAACGCTTTGAATCCATGCAGAAACAGATGGATGAACGTTTTGCTGCTGTCGATAAGCGTTTTGAAATGGTGCAGAAAAGTATGGACACCCGCTTTGAAATGATGCAGAAGAACATGGATAACCGCTTTGAACAAGTCGAAAAACGATTCGATGATGTGAATAAAAAATTTACCATGATGATGTGGATGACGAGCGCAGGCTTTACAATCATCGCAACTGTTATTACTCTTTTGACAATTTTCGCGAGATAGAATCACCCCAAACCCCTCTTTGATAAAGAGGGGCTTACGTAACTAAAGCAACAGACTATTTCTTATTAATGGCATCCATTCTTGACCATCTCTCCTTTATCAAAGGAGAGATGGTTTTACCCAGCATTATTCAACCTATTAAGCCGATTCTATCTTTTATCAATTTTACCGCGTTATCAAAATCATAAATAATAACATCATTCGTAATTCTTAAAACAGATAATCCGTAAACCTTTAACATATTCTCTTTAAAAATATCGCACTCTTTTCTTTCCCGAGTATTATGAATTTTACCGTCAATTTCAATAATGAGTTTGTAATCAGGTATATAAAAATCAACAATGAAATGATCTATCGGTTTTTGTCTAACCACATTAACCTGCAATAATTTCAAATAGCCGAACCAGATTTTCTTTTCTGCATCAGTCATATTCTTGCGAAGCTCACGGGATCGTTCTTTAAGATCAGGATTATACGGCAAATGAAATCCAGTGCTGACTAGTCCGCGTCTCCTGATTTCTTCTTTAGTCCATGACATCCATTCACTCAATTTAATCACCCCAACCCCTCTTTGATAAAGAGGGGCTTACGTAACTTCATCAATATTCAACAACATGTCATAAAGTTCATGCAATCATTTGATTCAAAAAGGCTTTCGAAACTTTGCCAAAATTCAACAGAATAATTCCAATGAACAGTTTCCCTTCTTACCCCTCTCTCCTTTAGCAAAGGAGAGAGGCTGGGAGAGAGGATTTTACCTGCTCCTACAGAAGCGGAAGCCGATGCTGCCGTCCTCGTAATACGGGTCGACGTAGAACACTCCGCCCACCTGCATGCCGTCCGCATCGTTGATAAAGGCACCGCCACGAATAACCCGGTACGATCCGCCGGATATATCGTAGCACCATTCCCACACATTACCACTCATGTCGTAGAGACCGAGGGCATTTGCGCCGCTTTCATCCTTGCTTTTTACCACGGCAGTACTTGACACGTCGTAAAGTGCGACTGCAGAGGTCGCTGAAGCATTAGTATAATCCGCCGTAGCGCCGCTTGCGCTGTTGCCCTTCGTGTAATAACTGCCATCACTACCTGCAACAGCATTTGTTGTCTCTGTACCACGATAGCGCGCGGCATATTCCCATTCCATACTGCCGGGCAGACGAAAGCCTTTGGCTGTCGTACTCTGAACCGCGCCATCACAGGCTGTAGCATTAGCATCACTCGAATCGCGTATTATTGATCCGTTATAAGTATATACACATACCAAATCGGTTTCAGAGTCATCATTATTTGCATTGTAATACTCGGTAAGCGCGTTACACCATACGATCGTGTCGCGCCAGTTTACAGTTGTCACAGGATGCTGATTTGTCCCAACCGGATTACTATCAACCCAATTACCACCCTGGCGACCCGCGTTGGCAAAGGTATATTTTTCTGTTCCGCGCGCTGCGTCTGTCGCCCAGTCGTACACCTCTTTCCATAGCTGATATGTCACCTCGGTTTCGCCCATAATGAAGCGTGATGGAACGTTTGCAGAACCAGAGTTATCTGTACCGGTCGGAAAGGTGTTAGTTACCGCAACGACTGGAGTCAGCATAAGATTAAATTCCGTGCCGCCCGGTAATGTATAGGTATAAGTATCTCCATTGATCTCTAAAGTTGCAATCGGATCTTTCGGGTCATCTCCTGGATCTTTTGGATCATCACCTGGATTATCTCCCGGCTTATCCGGCTTATCCGGATCATCACTACCACCGCCTCCTCCGCCGCAGGCAGAGAATACAAGCATGGACATAAGAATCAGCATCATCGATAGTTTAAACTTCGCTGTGTTCAATGACTAAGCGCAATTAATATAAACTTCTAACGGTGTTAGAAAACCAAGAGTTTTTCTCGGTCGGTTGTTCAGCTTATTTTCAACCTTTTTTATTTCTTTATTAGAAATCAAGGC
>JAKJGA010000192.1 GCA_022704645.1 Spirochaetota bacterium | reverse complement strand
GATTAAAAATACCGGTTCTATCGGATGAAAAGACCAATTCAGAATCATTCTTCCATGCCGGAAACATACAAAATGATCCCTTGAATGAATATTTTGACACCTTTAAATCTTCAAGATTCAAAACTGCAATTACGGTCTTTCCCTGATTTTCTTTATCACGCATCGAATACGCAATTTTTTTACCATCGGGCGAAAACCTGCAGTGAGAAATCTGAACGAAAGATTCTAATAATATTTTTTCATTTTTAAAATCACTGCCGCATACCGAAAGAACATACTTCCCTGCATCCTCGCTTATCATACAGACTTTGCCGTTTTTAACATCAATCCATGATGAACGTTTTTTCCGGACTGAAGCACTTTCTTTGCCTGACTTTTTTAAATCATAATACAATCGGCTGTTGCTGTATAATTCGAGCGAATTATAGTAAAGATTTCCATCCTCTCCGGCAAAAGACTGACAGTACACAGTGTCTTCAATTTTTTTATCATATAGAAATTTCGAATTCAGCTTGCGAAACCTTATTGATTCCCCCGTGTGAGGTGAATCTTTTACATAATACAAAACGCTATCCGATTCAAACCGCGGATTTCCCGAATTAAATAAATATGGACAAATCAGATTAAACTTTGTAATTCCGGCAGATTCAACTTTTGCTTTTTCAATTGCAAACTCAGCAAGCTGAAAACTTTTCCATTCATCCCATGTATCCGGAAGAGACGCGCCGTACTGTTTACGGAAATTTCCGTACATCTGAAACGGAAAAATATTATGAGCATTTATTTCGAATTGCTCAGCGAACTGACCCTTTTCAAAATACGCCGAGTTCATATAATTTACGAAATACGCACCGTAGAGATAGGCTATGTTTCCCCCCGGCCATCCGGCATGCGAATTGGCTGCCTCAGAAAGTGAACGGTCATTGCCTGCAAGAAAATCAGTACGCACAATCATTCTTGCAAGAGAACTGGAAAGTCTTCCCGAATTTTCAAGCTGCGATTCATTATATACTGCGTTACCTTCAAGCTGCCAAAGAGGAACAATAGCATTAGGAAACGCTATAAATCTTCCGGTAAAAACATATATAAATCTCCAGAAGCCGTACCGTTTATCCATATTCAGAATATGAGTAAACTCATGAACAAATACCGACTCAAGCCAGTTATTCAGATTTCCGATTGTATCTTCCGGCTGAGGCGACTTGAGATAAATTCTTATTATATTATCAGGCGAAGGTGTAGCATAACCGTTTGAAAGATCCATATCATCAGTCAGAACGATTTTAACTTTTGAATAAGGAATCCATTTCTGCGATTTAGTCAACACAGGATAATGCTTCTCGGATATCAGAGCCAATCGTGCGGCATACTTATAAAGATTATCCTCATAGATTATTTTAAAGTGATCAGTTTCTATATACTTATAACTTGCGGAATGAATTACTCCAGCGGAAAAAATATATAAAGCAGCCGCAAATAAGCATTTCTTAAACATAAAAATCCCCTCTATCTCGATTTAAATCCAAGGAGTAACATGAAAACATCTTTGATTGCCTTCATATATTATCATAATCTTATTTTCACGCTGAAGCTCGACAAGAGTCTCCGAAAGAATGGTTTTAAACTGACGGCGCAGAGAATCTCCGATCAGATAACCGCATCTTCTTCTGATTGATGATGCTTCTTCCGCCGACAGCTCCTTGAAAGAAAAATCCGGAAGCGCGTAGTAATCATCAAAAAATATATCGAAACTTACACCATAACTGTGTGTCGATTCGTTAATGGCATTAACATTTGTTTTCTTCAGCTCAGTTTGATAATCAGACACCCGAAGGGCGGAAGATACTGCGAAACTGACACTCCCCTTTATATTTCTTTTTCTCAGATTTGAATCAAAACGTTTACAAATCAAATCAAGCGCAGATGCCGCTTCTTTCGTCAGATAACGGTTTTCCTTACTGACTCCGTAAAAATAATACTTCTCTGGAACAAGCTCGATATAATCCCCATTTTTTATAAATGATTCTGCCTGAGTCCTTGACTGCGAATGAAAACCGTATTTTTTCGCATACACCGCATGGCGCGAATATGAGCTCCTCATTTCAGCAATATCAGATCCCTTCCAGTCGTCAAATATCGGCGTCGAATCAATGACGGAATTCTCAAAAGCTCCGATATCATCCATAAACTCATTGACTTCCGAAATAGACGCCTTTCGTTTCTCATGCAGGCGGAAAGATACACCGATTGACACGGCAGTCATTAGAACAAATATAATAGAAACAGTTACAGCTTTTTTCATAAAACACCCCGCACTTTTTTAATAGACTTGCTTTTTTTGGCAACTATGATTCGTTGATAATTGTCTTTCTGCCTAAAGCGGTTTTCCGCACAGTTAAGGAGTATTTATGAATACATCATCACAAGCCGCACAGGTGGTAATTGCGGTGATCCCTATTGCGGGGATAATGATGGGAGGAGCAGTAGCGCTTTTATATCTCATCTATGCGCATAAACAGAAAATGCTTATGATTGAAAAAGGCGTTTTCAGAAAAACAAGAATCGACCTGAGAGGTATCGTTTTCTTTTCGGGATTTCCGTTAAGTGCGACAGGATTGGGTCTAACCATTTTTTTTGCTATAAAAGAAGGAATCAATTACGGTATGCTGAGCGGAATAATCCCTCTTTTTATCGGTATAAGTTTTATTATTTATAATTTCCTCAAGCATTCAACCACTTCGGACCGGGGATGAACGAGCTTTCAGACGAACAAATAGTAAATTCAGTTTTAAACGGAGATACAGAAGCCTTTTCCGAACTGATAA
This sequence comes from Spirochaetota bacterium, assembly GCA_022704645.1. Classification (GTDB taxonomy): domain Bacteria; phylum Spirochaetota; class UBA4802; order UBA4802; family JAFGJZ01; genus JAKJGA01. Next base: position 423 of record JAKJGA010000192.1, on the reverse strand, counting down.
CACGATACAACAACCGTGTGTTTGCAGTCGGAATGAGGCTTTTTAGAAATCAGGATGACGCCGGTGATTTTACTCAGGAGGTTTTCATCCGCGCATTCGACAAACTCAGCTTATTCAGCTTTATATCGCCGTTTTCTCATTGGCTGATAAAACTTGCATATAATTACGGAATCAATCTGCTGAAAAAGAAAAAGAAAGAAATTCCTTCAGATAAAATTGAAATTACATCGAAGGAAGATCAAAGCGAATCGTATTCAAAAAAGGAGCTCGCGGAACTTGTAAGAAGCGCTGTCGATACCCTTCCTGAAGATTACAGAATATGTGTTGATTTGTTTTTTTACTGGGACATGAAACTCACTGACATTTCGGCACTTACGAACAAACCGCTTAATACGGTTAAATCAAATGTGCGCAGGGCAAAAA
>JAKJGA010000191.1 GCA_022704645.1 Spirochaetota bacterium | reverse complement strand
TGACGCACTTAATACAGCTTCTACATGGATGTATATTCCTTATTCACTTATGCCTTTCTTCTTCTACCCTGCTGATATAATTATGAATAAGCTCAGAATGAAATACTGGATGAGAATTCTTCCAATGGTCACGGTATTTTACATAGCCGAACTTACTTTCGGAAGCATAATGCTCTATTTAGGAATTGAACCATGGAATTACAACTGGTACATTCAGCCTGAATGGAATTACAAGGGCATAATCTCTTTTTATCCTGTAATTGTTATTCTTTGGGGTATTTTTGTAGTTCTAGCTGATTTTCTTGACGGATATCTCAGATCAGATAAGTAATATTATCTGCCGCGGACAAGCAACGCAGCAAGATCTACGGCTTCAACCATGCTTTGGAAGCCTGCTATATCTTTTCCTGCTATATCATAAGCTGTTCCGTGATCAACAGAAGTTCTGACCAGTGAAAGACCTAAAGTAACATTTACACCTTTATCGAAAGCCAGTATCTTAAATGGTATAAGCCCCTGATCGTGATAATGAGCAATTGCAACGTCATATTGCTCCCATTTGCTCTTCATAAAAAGTGTATCAGCAGAATAAGGACCTGAAACATCTATTTCAGTTTTAAGTTTTTTAACAACTCGCGCTGAAACTTCAGTATCAAATGTTCCGATTGCTCCGTTGTCACCGCAATGGGGATCAAGACCCGCAAGTGCGATCTTCGGCTTTCTGCCGCGTATTTTTCTTAAAGCATCATTTGCCGTTCTGATTGTACTTTCGATTTTTTCAGCCGTAACCAGTTTAGGGATATCTGCTATTTTATAATGAGTGGTAACAAGTACCACGGCGAGATTTTCAGAATACATCATCATAACAGGATCAGCTTCATTAATCTTTTCTGCAAAATACTCAGTATGTCCCATGAACTTCAAACCCGATTTCTCGATAAGCCCCTTGTGAACTGGAGCTGTTACAACTGCATCAATAAGTCCCCGCTTCCATAGTTCTATAGAAGCATCAATATACGAAATAGATTCTTTAGCCGTATCAAGATTTCCTTTTCCTAATTCAGGAACAGGAAAATCTGACTCAATATCATAAAATGAAACAGGGGCTTCTGCAGGGCTATCTTCATTGAAAAGCGGAAGATTCATGCCGGATATAAAGGACGGATAATGACTGTCGAGAACAGATTTACGTCCGATCAAAACAACAGAAATACCGCTCTCGATATGAGGAAGCGCTTTTAGAGTTACTTCCCCGCCTACACCGGCGGGACAACCGAGAGTGATTCCTATTCTAACGTTTTGGAGATGCTTTTCTGTTTTCAAGAAACTCTTCCGGAATTATTCTGTTTTTATTATATTCTGCATCAATAAGATCTTTTGAAGAAACTTTCAGGTCATTGGAAATTGTACAGCGGCCTTCAAGAATAACACCGTTTTGTATAATGAGCTCCGGAGTTTTGATATCTCCGAGTATTTTGGCTGTAGGCATAAGCATCACTCGTCCGCTTGCCGAGATATTCCCGACAACAAGACCTTCAACAATTACACTGACAGCTTCGATATTGGTTTTCATTTTACCATTCGGCCCGATATAGAGCTGTTCTGCCTGAAGGGATTTTCCTTCAAATCTGCCGTCGATTCTCAACGAACCGTTTATATTGAATCTTCCGGTAAAATAAGAATTTTCACCGATCAAGTTGTTTACAACGTCGCTTCCGGTTTTAGCCAATGCCATAATAACCTCTTTGAAAATAGGATAACTGCAGAAATAACCCTAAAGCAAATCGTGTCAATTACAAATTATCTACGCAGTAAATCAGACAAAAATAACCGTAAAACACATATTTTAGTTAACTATTTTGCAATTCTTCCGATATAAAACTATACGACATAATACAATGAAAAAGTTAATTTTTATAATATCTGCTTTATTCTTAAATATTCAGGCTGAGGAAGTCCTGAAGCTTGAAAGTCTTGACAGACATTCTCCGCAGATTAAAAGCATTCGCCAGGATGCGATGAAAACCATCAAAACAATTAAAAGTCTCCGTTCGCCTGATGAATTGCCTGAATTAAAATTTTACGAATATACGATAAAACAGAAAGATGATTTTTTCGGCATTATTGCATCTACCGGAACGGATCTTGACACAGTGGTTTCCGTCAATAAACTTAGCGGTCCTAAAGAAAATTCAGGAAAAACAATTTATATCCCCAATATGCGCGGAATCATTCATCACGTCAAAAACGGAGAAAGTATTGATTCGATTTCATTATTTCACAGCGTACCGAAACAATACATCCTTAAAGTAAATAAAATCACAACTTTATCAAAAACTGATCTCTTTATTCCGATGGGCAGAATATCTTCATCAGACCGGCAGAAATTTCTAAATGCCGGCTTCACTTCCCCCATAGCCTCAAAACAAACTCGGCTGACTTCAAGCTTCGGAACGAGAAAAGATCCTTTTACGGGAGAACACGAGTTTCATGAAGGAATAGATTTAGCATGTCCTCTTGGAACTCCTGTTAGAACAGCAAGAGATGGAATAATCGTTGTCGCTGGAAACGAAGGCGGATACGGAAACCTTGTGGTAGTCAGGCACTCAAACGGTTACGAGACTTATTACGGACATCTTTCTAAATTTCTTGTAAAAGAAGGTCAGAGAGTCAAGAAAGGCGATATTGTAGCACTGTCAGGAAATACCGGCAGAACAACCGGACCGCATCTGCATTATGAAATCAGAAAAAACGGAAAAGCTCTGAATCCTAAATATTTCGCCAAGTAATTATTCTACAACAGAAAGAATCTCATCAAGAGTCTTGGCTTCGTCAGGATATTCGCAAATCAAAAAATTAATCATTACCGGCACTTCATACTTTCTGAATCTTTCAGTAACTTCATTTTTTATCAGATTTGCAGCTACAGCAACACTCTTTTTCTGTTTACCCGGAAAAACAGCAACAATTGAATTTCGAGAATACCTTACTGCAAAATCCGTTTCTGACAGGCGTTTTGCAATTGCTTCAGAAAGAGAAAATAGTATGTCGTCTGCCTGTTTTTCTCCATAAACTGTAACAAGGCGTTTCATGTTCTTGATACAAAAACCTGAAAAAGTCAGCGGGATATTCATTTCATCAGCATGCTTAATTTCATCTGAAAGCTTTTTCAGATACGATGAAAGCAAATCATAATATTTAGATGTAAATATTTCGATGCTTCTGCTGTTTTGAAAAAAAGAAAAAACTACTTTTGAAAGTCTAT
>JAKJGA010000030.1 GCA_022704645.1 Spirochaetota bacterium | reverse complement strand
AATGCCGCAGTTGAATTGTATAAATCAGGTAAGGCTTCAAAAATTCTTGTCAGCGGTGATCACGGAACAAAAGAATATGATGAAGTGAATACTATTAAAAAACGCCTTATGCAAAGCGGAATTCCGGAGAGAGATATTTTTACCGATCATGCGGGATTTTCTACCTATGACAGCGTCTTGCGGGCAAAAAAGGTTTTTCTTGTCGATTCTATGATAGTTGTAACACAGAAGTATCATCTGACGAGAGCTATATATATTTCAAAACGCTGTTCTATTGATGTTCAGGGGTATTCATCTGATAAAAGAAATTACAAAATGATAACTTATTATATGATGAGGGAAAGACTTGCCCGCTTCAAGGATTTCATAAAAATAAATATTATTAAAGCTGATCCTAAATTTCTCGGAGAAGAAATTCCGATAACAGGGGACGGCAGGGATACAAGAGGATAAATGAAAAAACACGAAATAGTCGGAATCGAAAACGCGCTTATCGATATTCTGGTAAAATCAAGTGATGAAGAGATTGAAAAACTCGGACTCAAAAAAGGGGTGATGCAGTTAGTTGAATCTGATGAACAGAAAAAGCTTCTTGCTTCACTTGAAAATTCAGATGCGGAATATGAGCTTGGCGGCAGTACTGCTAATGCGCTTCGCGGAGCGGCAGTTCTCGGAGCGAAGACATTATATTCTTCTGCTCTCGGAAACGACAAGTGGAATGATATTTTCAGAAAGCGTTTAGCTGAACTGAATATCGCCGACCGCACGGTCATTAAAGAAGGGCAGACAGGAAGCTGTGCGGTTCTGGTGACTCCTGATGCGGAACGCACGATGAACACCTTTCTCGGTGCATGCAGACTTTATTCTCGCGAAGATCTGCCTGTTTCAGATATAGAATCATGTTCGATATTTTTTTCAACCGGATACGTTTGGGATATGCCCAATCAGATTGACGCGATAGAAGAAGCCGTGCGTCTTGCGAAAGCTTCAGGCGCTCTTTTTGCTCTCGATATTGCCGATCCTTTTGTAGTGTCGCGAAACGGTGAGCGCTTCAAGGAAATGGCGGCTTCGGATTTGATTGATATTCTTTTTGCTAACGCAGATGAAGCAAAAATGCTTACCGGAAAAGAAGGAGAACATGCCGCGGCTGAACTTCATAAAAACATTCCTCTTGTTGCGGTCAAAGTCGGATCAAAAGGTTCGTTTGTTGCTCATAATGGAAAGATTGAAAAGGTCGGAATTTTTCCGACCGAACCTGTGGATTCAACCGGTGCGGGAGACATGTATGCCGGAGGTTTTCTTTTCGGTCTTGCAAAAGGCTGTGATCCGCTGACATGCGCTAAAATCGGTTCATTTCTCGCTGCAGACAATATTTCAAGAATAGGTGTACGGCTTTCTTCCGATATTAAGGAAAAGATAGTAAAAGCTGTTCCGGAAATTAAGGAAATTATAGTTTAAAAACATCAGATTAAAACAGAAGCTTAATGGAGAAAGAATATGACAAATAGAAAAATGTATCAGTTTTTATTTTGTGCCGTACTCTCCATTCTGTCCATTAATAGCCATGCTGATGAAAGCCGGAAGTATTTCATCGGAGCGGAGAGTCTTAATGTAAGAAAAGAGCCTTCAGTTACATCTGAATCTTTGTTTCTTTTAAAAAAAAGAACTCCTGTGGAAGTTGTTGATATAACCGGTAATTATGATCGAATAGACGGAATAAAATCTCCGTGGTTAAAGATCAAGTCGTTGGACGGAAAAACCGGATTTGTATTCGGCGGTTATGTTTATACGCAAAATATTGCCAAGTATGAAGAAGACAGTGAACTGGAATATTATGAATTCAGAACAGAAGAGAAAGAATTTAATAAAGAAGTGTATTTGAATAATGATGTTTCTGTTTATGAATTTCCTTCTGTTTCTGCCAAGAAAGTTTCAGAGATAAAAACCGGCAATAAATTCAAAGTAAAAAAACAAATTTATAAATATGACAGCATTAAGGATAAAAGCTGGTGGTATTCATTTTTATTGAACGGAAAAGAAGTTTATATTAATGGAAAAAATGTTTTAACGGATTTTATGGTTAATGATAATGCTGTATACGGAGTGAATTCTTATCCGTCATCACGTCTTATTGGTTTCGGTCAAGATTTCATCGAAACAGAGTCTAAGATAATATCAGCATCATTATCTTCAAAAAAAATACTTTCTACGACAGAACTTAAAGAGAAATCAGATTCAGTTACTATTCATACTGATGTTAGATTTGATAAGGTTTTTAATAAAAAATGTCTCGTTGTTAAACATGATTGGAATCATTTTAGAACATCTCCAATAGGATACACTGTAAAAACGGTTTTTCTTCTCGATAAAAATGGAAAAATTAACTCTGAAGCTTTCTCATGGTTTGAAGAAATTGGAGAACAGTTTAGACCGTTTGCATCTTTGTTGTCTATGACAGTAGCCAAAACAAAAATACTATTAATGTATGAGTACTATGAATCAATAGGCGATCCTAATATAGGATCTGGAAATATTGAAGTTGAATACGAAATTGTTAACAATCTTCCTGTTTTCAAAAATATCAAAAGCTCGGTTAAAACAAACAGCTCAGGCAATTCTGATGAGAAACCGGAATTGTTGAGTTTTACAAAGAATTCAATCAATGACAAGTTTCGTTTTCTAAGCGGAAAATATAATTTTATTAATTAAAAATAGGAGTTTTTATGGGCAAACTTGTAAAACTAAAAGTAAATGAAACCTATCAGCTCAAAATCACCCTTGAAGATATTAAACCGGTAATATGGAGAAGATTTCTTGTTGATTCGGGAATAAAACTTCCGGACTTGAGCAAGGTTATTCAGACCGTGATGGGCTGGACGAATTCTCATATGCATCAGTTTGTCAAAGACGGTAAATTCTATTCCGAACCCGATGCTGAGTCTTATCATGAAAGCATTGATTATAGTAAAATCAGGCTGAATCAGGTATTAACAGATGAAAAGAAATTTATTATATATGACTATGATTTCGGAGACGGCTGGTCGCATAAAATAGTTCTCGAAAAGATAGTAGAAGACAAGAAACTAAAACATCCGGAGTGTGTTGACGGAAAACGCGCTTGTCCTCCCGAGGATTGCGGAGGGCCGTTCGGATATGAGAATTTGATTAAAATTCTTTCTGATCCCGACAGTGAAGAATATGAGGAGATGATGGATTGGCTCGAAGATGAATATGACCCTGAATTTTTTGATATAGAAGAAATCAATGAAATGCTGAAAGAGAAGGATTATGGATGTATTTCATTTGACATGGAATAAAGGTTTGCATGCTGTCATGCGATACACAAAAGGTGCTCCGCTCCTTTTAAATCCAATTTCGCATGATCTCATGCAGAAGATCAAAGGGGCGAAAGTCTCAGTCGCCGACTCTCGCCCCTTTGCAACCCCCTCACGCTTTTTGTCGCGACAGAACTATCGCGCATTTCTTCGAAATGTCTGCGATAGTCTGCGCTTATAATGTATTCGGCTTCGCCGAATAGTTTAGGTATTATTTTTACCAAGAAATACATGTTTTATAAAATGGCTGCGCCTTATCCTGTGCGTCAGGAAGACGCGAATCCAACGCGGACAGGACATCCATTAGCGTTGGACAGTGAGATCCCACTCCTGGCTTTTTGTAGGGCGAATTCCTCGCACCGGCTTTGCCGGATGCTGCGGTCGCCCGTTGCGAGTCGCTTTTTTACAAACATCCTGTTTGCGTTTGAAGCGACTCGATGGCGGTTCTCCTACCGCCTTAGTGTCCGACTGCGTCGGACGTTTAGAGGCTTTTTCTATCATTCATCCATTTCTGAAGAAATATAAAATCTTCTCTCCCGACCTCTATACTTTAACATAAGTTCTCATAGATCGTCTCGATACATTCCGCTTTCGCGGAACACTCGACGACCGGCTGGATATTCATCGGCATATACAATTCTTGTTTATCGTTCTTATCTTAAGCAGCTTCATCAAATTTATGCTTTACGTTATTCTTCCGAGGATTTAACATGATGAGGATATTATCTTAATTCTCAATTTTGCGATTAAAGCTTTATATGCTTGCCATTATGTATATTTCTGTTATTTTTATGTGAGGTAAAAAATGCTTCAGCTTAAAGAACAATACATCATCAACGATAAGGGTCAGCCGACCAGTGTCATCATCACAAAGAAAAACTATGACAGACTTGTTGAATATATAGAAGAACTTGAAGATATAGCTGCTTATGATAAGGAAAAGAAGGAGCGTTCAAAAGCCGTTCCGTGGGACATGGTTAAACGCTGAATGTACTTCATTGAAATAACTCCTTCAGCAGCTAGGGATTATAAAAAAATACCGCATGCCGAACTCACAAAAATTAACAAACTCATCAATTCCCTTTCTCAGAATCCGAGACCTTCCGGAAGTAAAAAGCTCGAGAACAGAAACGCTTACAGAGTCCGATCCGGTAATTACCGTATCATTTATGAAATCTCAGATAAAATCCTCACTGTATGCGTCATTCGGATAAGACACAGAAAAGAAGTTTATAAATAAGTTATATATCAAAGGCTTCGCTTAATAGTTCGTTTCGCTTACGCACAGCCAAAAATGTTTACCGTAAAACATTAAGTTCTATGATCTAATTAGATAATGGGGGAAATATGAGAAACAAAGTCGTGACACTTGTAAGTTTCACCACATTAAATGAAGCTTTAAGCTGCAAAGAGATATTAGATGAGAATAATATTAAATCAAATCTAATGGTAAAACTTATGCATATACGGAAGCTGGTATTATAAACCACGGTCTTGCTGTAATTGAAGTAAGAGAAAAAGATTATAACAAAGCAAAAAATATATTACAACAAAGCGGAAGAATGCCTTCCGATGAAGAAATCAAGAAATTCGATAATGCTTTTCGTAGAAAATTAGTAAAAATTACTTTAATAGCCTTAATTCCATTATTAATAATTAGCATTCCGGTATGTCGTTATTTATTAAAAGAAAATAAACAGGAACAGATCCGTGTGTCTATTAATCTGTATGGTAATAAATTAAATGAACTTGAGGCATCAGAAAAAAATAGGTTCAACTGAATATTACAAAACTTTACTGATTATTGTTAATAAATATGGAGATATAGATAATTACGATTATTATTCGTTTATATATGAGCATTACATTTCTTTATACTGTTCAACTTATACAAAAACTGATTCTTATGCAATTCTTGCCGCAGAAGTATCAATAAATAGGCACAATTGTTATGATTCAATAGAGCGAAATTCAACATTGCTGAGCGCTATTAAATTGTTAAAGAAAAATAATAATAGTTTATGGAAAAGATACGAAAAATATGTTAATACCTTCAAATAGCAGAATGGCGCGCAACTTCATTTGTTATATCTTGACTACGAATATCATATTACCGGAAGAGCTTTAAAACAAGGGCAGTTGTTTTTCGTAATAGCCCTGCTTGTATCCCTTGATGATATCTTGCATCTTATATAACAGTCCGAGTTTTCCACATTCATTTTTTGTCATCATCATCAGCTGTTTCGCATCAGGGGAATGACACTCATAGGAATTTCCGTATTCCTTAATATACTTTTCTTTAAGACCCGGATACATTATATCAAGTTGGCTGTAAAACCATTCTCTCTGGTTCTGTCTCAGTGTTACTCCGAAAGCGGGAAAAACAAATTTAGCTCCGGCTTCATGCGCCTTATAGAGAATTGCTTTTACGTTTTCTTCCGTATCTTCAAGATAAGGCAATACAGGCATCATAAGAATTCCCGTGAAGATTCCGTTATCTGATAATTGTTTAACCGCCTCAAATCTTTTTGATGATGCAGGCGCGTCAGGTTCGGTTTTTCTGCTGAGTTTATCATTAAAGGCTGTTACTGTGATTTTTACAAGAACAGGCGAATGCTGTTTGATCTTTTTCAGTAAATCAATATCCCTTGTGACCAGATCGCTTTTTGTCGCTATTGATATTCCGAAACCGTATCTGTCGATTAATTTAAGAGCGCCGCGGGTAAGTTCATATTCTTTTTCAAAAGGATTGTACGGGTCGCTCATCGCGCCTGTGCCTATCACTCCGGTTTTTCTTTTCGATTTCAGATCGCGTTCAATCAGAAAGAGAGCGTTTTCCTTTGCTCTGACCGTGTCGAAATTATCAATATGATAGCATTCGCTTCTGCTGTCGCAGTATATACATCCGTGACAGCATCCCTTATAAATATTCATATTGTAGTTGTTTCCGAACCATTCGTCGCTTTCGCGGTATCCGGATACAATTGTCTTGGCAGGTATCAAATCCATAATGAACTCTTTATTAAATATTCTTTCATTGAAAATTAATCAGCTCTGTGTTCTGTCAAGGCGGAATAGTTGTGGGTGTTTTATTATATTTAAAGAAAGCATTACTTAAAAAATGCATTGGTTAAATGTATATATTCAGTAAAGTAAGAACTGACTTTGAAAAGTAATTGATATTATACTTTGATCGAATATTATACTTTTGCCGGAAAGTAATACAGAGGTAGGAATAAATGAAACATTTAATAATGACAATATTTATGACCGTGGTTTTATCTTCAGCCGGAATGTATGCTAATGATTTGCCTGATGAAAACGAGACGATTGTTAATACAACAAAAGAGATAATAAGGAATATGACCAAACTTAGGTTTGGTGAGGTCCTTAAATTCTTTTATCCGGGATCCGAACTTGCGAAAGAAGCAGAAAAGCTGTTAGTCGAGTTCGAATCAGACAAGGAAGATCCTTCGTTCATTGAGTTCAAAGAGAGTACATTCAGTCATATAAACAAAGTATTTGATTTCGGCAGCGACAAAGGGATTATCGTATGTAAAACGAATAAGAATGGAAAGAAAGAAATCGCCCTCTGGATATTTAGAAAACATCAAGATACATGGTATATTCACTCATGGGAAGATCTTGCAGAAAGGCAATTGTAATCTGCTGGCCTTCATTCATTGAGATTTAATTTCCTTATTACGGTCATTAAAGGATCTGTTAGATTCATATCACTTAACGAAACTGAATTTACTGATTATCACTTCTTCCGGTTGACCGTCAGATGGAATGCTGTTTTCGAGAAGCCAGAGATTGATATGTACTTTTTCATTTCCCGGTTCCGGATAATCTGCGCCTTTAATATAGTTCCACGACTCGATTGAAGTTAAATCTTTTTTGGATGTATCAAACGCTATTCCCGAATTGCTCCAGGTAAAACTATTGGTGGTTTTATCAATCGCGCTCGATATGTCAAACCTGTGAATGTTTCCAGCCCGGGTGTACGGCTGAATCACGAACTGAGTATTCGGATACGGCCGGTCTTCTCCCCACCTTGAAATTTCGATATCGATCTCACGATAATAAGACGGAAAATCATCGTCCCAGGTAAAGAGACCCAACACAGTGTTTTTATCGATTGAATCAGCCGGAGTGTCGACATCGAATGAGTATGTTCCGTATCCGAGACTTTCTGTGCAGATGACTTCCGCACACTGCCATTCACCGTTTCTGTTGGTGATTGCCAGATGCAGATATCCCGATGAATCAACCCATGCGTTTTTTGCATTATTAGAAAAATAATTAGGGCCGGGTCCCATCTTTTCATCACCGGTCTTTACCTGCCATGTGTATCCCGAAAAGAAAAGCGTCGAATTGAAAGTGTCTTCATCTGAATCTGTTGATGATCCGCACCCGGAGATAATTAAAAGATTAATTATCATTATAAAAATAACATTAATTCGATGTTTTATGAGAAACCTTCCGTCCGCCTTGTTGCATTTTTAGTCTTTCTTTTTGTCGGCTCATTTTTCAAATATTTGCTTGAATTTGACAACTGCATTATATTGCATTTAGAAAAATTCAGTTTTTTATTTCTGCTTCAATTTCTTCTCTCTTTTTTTATTGTAAAGCAATTGATCAGAATATTCCAATAGTTCATGTATAGAATCTATACCTGTCTGAATCATTGAACCTGCACCGATTGACATGGAAAGTTCCCATTTCTTATTATGCTTGTTGTTGAAATTGCTGATTACGTTATCGAGTCTCTTTTCAATCAAGATCATTTCTTCAGGAGAAATAGTTTTGCAGGCAATTGCAAACTCATCTCCGCCCATTCTTCCGACAATATCTGCCTGGCGAAATGCGGATTTGAATATCATGGCTGCATCCTTTATCATTTCATCGCCCGCAGAATGTCCCCATGTGTCGTTGACTTTTTTTAAATTATCAAGATCTGCGTATAATACAATAACATCATTACAGGATTTGCTTGCTGCAGCTGCAAGTTGTTGTGCCTGATCAAGAAAACCCCGTCTGTTATAAAGTCCGGTAAGTTCATCGATAACAGACAATTGTGCAAGTTGATCAACTGCCTGAAGTAATTGTTTTTCCGCTATTCTCTTTGCTTCGATAATCTGGATATTTTTAAAAACTCCGCCGATAGTTGTCGCTATCGGTTCACTTATAAGTTCAGCATTCTTATTTAGTCCCATACCCATGAAACCGAAATGTTCATCTTTGCATAAAATCGGCATTATAATCCATCCCGGAATTTCAGACATATTGAGGAAAGGATTGAGCGAATCGAAAGGTTCGGTAAAACGGTGAATTTCACCGCCGGAAATCATGAGGCTCTGATGAAAGCCGTTGAAAGAATAATGCAATCCATTTTTCTGAGGAGGATTCATGAATTGAACTATAAAAAAATCTTTAATGTTTAAAAACGGGAGTTCCTGTATAACTGCTTCTGATAATTCATCGAAGGTCTGCGACGGCTGAATTTTCTGGTTAAAATTCTGAAGAGAATAAGAGATATTTTTTAAAGACCAGAACTTTTCGGACAGAATTCTCTCCAGTTCTATTGAGCAGTATAATTTCATATCTTCAATTGATTTGCAGATTTTTTGAACAAGTTCATTCTCCTGTACTTTTATAACGATTGCGTCCTGAAAAGCTGGAAGAAGTATCTGTAAAACCTGGACGTAATTTTTCTTATTTATGTAAGCGGTGAAAAATTTGTAAAACATCCGGACACCTTCTGATGAACCTGATAAAGAATCCCTGCTGACAACATCTGTAAAATCATTAATAAATGATACGAAGATATCTTTGCTTGCTTTAGGATAAAGGAATTCTGCACGGGCGGTTAGAATAGATTCAGCAATGCCATGTAGAACTTGCGACAATGGTTTGATAGGTTGAATTTCCGGGTTTTCATCAGGTTTAAATTCAGATAATGCACAACCGCAGGATTCCCTTTTAACGAAAGATGAAGGAACCACAATATCTTTCTGATTTTTATTGTTGAGCAGATTAATTAATATTTCGACAGCCTCTGCTCCCTGAGCGGATACTTGTGTATCAATAGATGACAAGCGTGGCGTACTGCATTTTCCACTGAGACCATTATCAAGACCAATTACACGTATGGTACCAGGAATTTCTATACCTCTTTCTTTGCAAGCATCAATAAAACTCAAAGCCATGTCATCATTAGCGGCGAATAATGCATCGAAAGGTATGCTTTTATCGAGAAGTCTTAATGAGGCATTTTTAGCATCCGGATAGTAAAAATTACCGTATTCAATCAATTCAGGATTAAGTTTAAGACCTGCCTCCTTAAGTGTCTGCTCAAGTGTCTCAAGCCGCTCATTGCTTTCAGGATTTGTAGGAGGCCCGGCAAGAAAAGCGAAGGTCTTACAGCCATGATCTATTATGAGATGATTGATGGCCTGTCGGACACCGCTTTTATTATCAGAACATATTGTAACAGCATTACTTATATTTGCTGCAATTGATACTAACGGCAGTCCGCCGCGAATATCATTCATATAAGCGTCAAGAGTTTTAATTCCGCAGTAACTGCCTATTGCAGCTCCGGAAATGATAAGACCATCCATTTTTATTTTTGGAACAAGATCATATGCAATATTATGAGCGGTATCATAGAAGTTGGGTGAATCAATACTATAACCTGCCAAAACAACAAGTTTAACCCCGGCGGCAGAAGAAGCTGTATGTATGCCTTCCCATAATGAACCCAAGTAAGCATCATCCAGTTTGAGAGTCAGATAACCGATTGTGTATTCATTGTTTGCCATATTGACGGATTAAAACAGACGCTCCTTTTTCCTCAGGAGATTCTGACTCATTTCGCATAAATATGCAATCATTATTCAGCAAATATTTGCTGTAAGTTAAATTATCTAATCAGTTAATTCGCCACATCGTTATATTTTTTCAATGATTGATATTAAAAGGATCTGAAAGAGATGTTGCGAACCTAATGATTATCCATGAAATACTAATGGATCTAATCTGTTATAGCGTAGCAATAATCGCAGATTCCTTTACAAGACAGGTAAAATAAGCTGATATAATAGAAGGAGAAATTAAACAAGCTTTACGATAACAACTACTACTAAAACAATGAGAAGAAGATAAAGAATCATGAATTCCTCCAAGATTTATATAAGTTTTACTATCACGACCACAAGTAAAACAATTAAAAGGATACCAAGAACATCCATATCAGCCTCTTAACTATAATAAGCATAATTGAGTACAGATTATTGTCAAATATTTTTCAACTTCTGAAAATCATATCTTCCCGTCGGAAAATAATGTAAGCTATGAAAAGAAAGACAACGGAATACAAGCAGCTAAAGAAAAAAGATAAGAATATATCAGCTGACGAATATATTCCGGTTAAAACAGATTTCAGGGCATATATGTTTCCGATTACAGGAATAAATATTTCATTCCCGGCTCCAAACGGAACCTCAAGAAACATTACATGATATGCAGAAAAGGAAACAATCATCAAAAAAGGAATAGATAATGTCTGAGCTTCTCTCGAAGATTTTGCATACGAACTAATGATAACTTCCGCTGAAGCAAAAAGAGCGGTGAGAATAATAATTGAGATAATTATCAACAAAATATCACAAGTCCCATAAGGGAAAATTTTACCAAAGATTTCTGGAGAGAGTGCATAGGAAAGAAAAAGACCAAGAATGAATGAAAAGCTCTGGAATATTCCAATGCAGGAAACTGCAAAATACTTAGCTGCTAAAATTTGAAATCTGCCTGCAGGAGTAGCAAAAAGAGGTTCAATTGTCGAACGCTCCTTCTCGCCGGCAAATAAATCCGAAGCTGCAGAAAGAGGAGCCACCGCACAAAATACGGCAATGATAACAGGGAAAATTAATGAAAGAAATGATCGCTCGGCACCACCCCCAAACATGAATTTCTGTCCGATTCGTTTTTTAGCTTTTATATTATTGTCCGAATAAAGCGCATCAAGATATTTCGCGATAACGGCGGCAGCCTTAATCGATTCGGTTCTTCTTGAATCAATTAGAATCAGATCGCCTTCTTGATCATTTGTTAAAGCAATATGGATTTTTCCGGAAACAAGATTTTCTTCCAAATTGCCTTCAATATTATTAAAATTCTCTCTATTAGATAATAATTTTCTAGCAGAGTCTGCTTTTACAGAAAAAGAAATATTGATTTTATTGGATAAGTCCGAATCAGCGCTTATGTCATTTCCTATAAGGATAAAGGAAAGGGGCAGAAATATTACAGGAAGAATTATTCCTGCCATAATCGTTTTCCGGTCACGAAGAATATCCAGCATTTCTTTGCGAAAAATTGTAAAAATCACATCTGTCACCGCAGATCCGTTATTTTTTTATATGTTCTGAAAAACCGCGAAGAGCTTCCGAAATATTCGGTCTTTCCATTTTTTAAGAAAAGAATTCTGTCCGCACAGGATTTGATTTCATCCATGTCATGAGAAGAAAAAATAACCGCTTTATTTTCGGAAACGCACTGCTTTATAAATTTCCGGAGAGCAATGGAAGAATGAATGTCCAAACCGCCGGACGGCTCATCAAGAAGAACTATTTCCGGATTGTGAATAATCGATCGTAGAAGAAGCGATTTCTGCTTCATTCCCTTGGAATAACCGGCTGATCTTTTTTTTATAAAATCGTTCATTTGAAACATTTCAGAAAATATTTTAGCGCGCAGATCAAATTGTTTTCTTTCCACACCGAATATTCTTGAAAAATAAAGTGCGTTTTCATAAGCGCTGAGTCTTTCGTAAAGTGAATTTTCCGACGAAAGGAGAACTCCTATTTTTCTTTTGAATGCGGTTTCGTGCACAACATTCTGGCCTGCAACTTCAATATTTCCGGAATCAGCACGGATAATTCCTGAAATAAGACGTATGAGCGTCGTCTTTCCGGATCCATTGGCTCCAATCAATGCAAGAGCCTGTCCGTATTGTGCAGAAAAAGATACGTTTTCTACGGCATACTTATCCGAGGAAGAATAACGTTTATACAAGGCGCTGATATCTATGGCTTTGTTCATAGGGCAATTTTAAGAAAAACATATTATTTTTCAATTGATTAATGCTTATAACAAATTTTCTTCAAATAAGAAAAGCGGCAAGATAATAATGGGAATTATGAGAAGGACGAAAGTGTTTCAACTTCATATTGTTTTTTGTTGATATGTGCTTATTCTATCGATGTTGGTATCATCAATTATAAACTAAGTTTATCCTATCCCGCCAGGAAATGCATTGATTAAAATCGAAAAATCGGGAAGCCCAGAAAATTTAAAAAAGAACGATAGGTTCTCTGTCTTTGTGGGTTTTGTTTTCCACTTAATCTGGTATCAGTCACGGTCAAAATATTTCATCCACAGATACATTTTCTCGACGTCTTGTTGACGGTATTCGTGACCGCCGGAAAAAGAGACGAATGATAAGTGGGAGTTATTGGCATCAACGAGCAGCTGATATGCGGTTTTATTAATCTTGTATAAAGAATCGGAGGTTCCCACTACAAAATATGTTGGCAAATTGCGTAATGTATTAGCCGCAGACGCATTGAGTTCACTTTTATCATATAAAAATCCACCGGCGTGGATTCCTAAAGCCGCCCAAGTATTTGGTGAACCAAGGGCAATGTGCCACGCACCAAACCCTCCCATGGAATGACCGGTTAGATATTGGCGGCTTTCGTCAATATGCACCAGGCTTTTGATTTTCTCGATGCATTCTCGGATATCAGTCTCTGAGATTCCACGGTACCATTGATTACCGCGTCCCCAGGGTGAAATATTGTAGCCATCTTCAAAAGCGAAACTGTTTTGCTGACCCTGAAAAGGATAGCTCAAATAGGATAACCGTTCCTCCGCCACATCCCAGAACCCATGTAGACTTACATAGAGAGGATATTCCTTTTGTGGATCCCATTGCGCGGGAAGCAGCAACCAAGAGAAAGAGACCTGACCATCAGTAGGTGAGACCCAGGCTATAATGAGGGGATATGATCGATTGAGGTAACTGTCCCGACGCCTGACGCTATTGCTGTTAGCCTCATCTGCGAATGCGCTCCAGAGAGCATTGATGTTTAACGTGTCATTGAGTTTTCCTTCATCGCCAGCGTCGATAACTTTAATAATCGAATTAAAATGGAGCTTCATAAATGGATCGTCAGACTCGGCTGCCAGTGTTTGCAGGGTTTGACTCAGTTCGACGCGGTGATCAGGCAAGTCTGAGGAGCCGCAACCTGCTGGAACTAAAACCGTACCACATAAAAGAGCTAAGAGTAAATTGAACGTTATAATTTTTTCAAAACACATTTATTAAATCCTCGGTTAAAAATTACACTTTAAATTTTTGCTCTAAGTGCCGCATAATTGCAATCATTATTCGGATAACGCACGCCAGTCATGTATTATTGCAACACTTTCATCCGTTAAAACAATTGACTTGCCAAAGTAAAGACGCTTTAATTTAGAGCAGTTCAGACCGTTCAGAAGAGGAATCATTTGATAAAAGGAGATTCAACCGCCTGATGAGAAGTATAATAATTAGATACTTTCTTTCGCGGAGAGGAACTGATATGCGTATTTTTATCCTATCAATGTTTATCATTATAATATGTTCAGCATTGCATGCGGGTAATATTTATACTTTCGGACCGTCGCTCGGTGCAACTGGAAAAGCCCGCGAGTATCATCCTGTCTGGACTTTTGATTGTACTGCGGTTTGGGCCGATATAAGGGGATATGAATCAACTTCTCTTCCCGCACTGAGCTGGCCCAAGATGCCGGTTCCCTGGACATCCTTCGGGTTGAAACAGGTTATATCCTCAAAAGACAATTTTCCGGTTATTTGTTACGGTGAGATCGGCGGGTATTATTTTATTAATGCCGGGGTCGGATACAGTTACCCCCTGAAAAAGTATGATAGTGGAAAAGGAGCACACCTGTTTCTGGGTATTCCGCTTCCTCTTTTTGATAGCGGGCTGTTTGTTGAACCTTATGGACGGGTGATGCTGAAGAGAAAAGGTGAAAGAGAATACGGTATTTTGATAAAATATTTCTTAGAATGAAGAGTCAGCAGTGTTCCCCATATGAAGTAATGTCTGAGTATTAATCAGTTATAGCTTTTGATTTAATATGACAGGATCTTAAGCATATTCCCTAAAATTTTATCCAGTAAAGAAGGAGATATTGTGCGATCAAAGTCCAAAAGTATTATCACAATCATTCTATTGGTGTGTTTTTTTTACAGTTCAAAAACATATGGCAGAGATATACCGGAGGGTCTTCCTTATTTTTTATTTATGTGTGAAGTGTCCCGCTTTTAAAAAATTGAACAAAATGAGTTAAAAAATAAGAGACAAAAACTTCCTGTAGAATATAATAATTAAAGGAGTTTTTATGTCAAAGAAGAATTACACTGCAGAAGAAAAGTTTAAAA
>JAKJGA010000190.1 GCA_022704645.1 Spirochaetota bacterium | reverse complement strand
TGAGGTGACGGATGGAATGCAGCTGCGGAGGTGCGGTAACGGAAGGCAAAAGCAGTTACCGTGTCAGCGAAGACAATTTCTGCTTTATTCTTGATAATATACCGGCTTATAAATGCACTAGGTGCGGCAAGGTTCTTTTCAGCGATGAAACTGTTGAAAAGATCCAGAAGCTTGTCGGCAGAATTAAACGCGATTCTTCAGAAATAGTAACTGGGCGTCCGTCCGTTAATCTATATAATTATTGATTGAGGTTTCAATGAGAGTCAGATTTGCTCCCAGCCCGACGGGTTTTCTTCACATAGGAAACGCGAGAACGGCGATTATCAACTACATCATAGCGAAAAAACATAACGCAGAATATCTTTTGCGTGTTGAAGATACTGACATGGAACGCAGTTCAAAAGAGTCTGAAGAATCCATCATCGCCGATCTTAAATGGCTCGGCATTGAATGGACGGAAGGACCAGATATTGATAAAGGTCATGGCCCATACCGTCAGAGTGAGCGTTTTGAAATATATCAGAAATATACTGACAAGCTTCTTGCAGAAAAAAAAGCATATCACTGTTACTGTTCGCAGGAAGAACTTGATGCTCAGAGAGCCGAATCTGAAGCGAAGGGTATTCCTTTCACATATAAGCGCACATGTCTCAATCTTTCAGAAGAAAAGAAAAAGCAGTATGAAGCAGAAGGAAGAAAGCCGACTGTACGTTTTAAAGTTAATGACGGTGAAAAAATCGAAATAGACGACGGAATTAAAGGCAAAGTCGTATTTGAGTCAGACAATATAGGCGGAGATTTTATAATCGTAAGAAGCGACGGAGTTCCAATCTATAATTACATAGTCGTTATCGACGATCTTCTCATGGAAATAAGCCATGTTATTCGCGGTGAGGATCATCTTCCTAACACTCCGAAGCAGGTTATGATTGCCCGCGCTTTGGACATGCCGACACCGAAATACGCGCATCTTCCGCTCGTTCTTGGTCCGGACAAAAAGAAACTTTCGAAGCGTCACGGAATCACTTCTGTCGATCTATACAAACAGGAAGGCTATCTTCCCGAAGCTCTCATGAACTATATCGCAGTTCTCGGCTGGTCGAGCGAAACCGGTGAGGAAATTCTTCCTTTGGAAGAAATCATACGTCAGATCGATATAGACAGACTTGGAAAATCGAGTGCGGTTTTTGATTTCGTAAAACTCCGCTGGATGAATGCCGCGTATATTAGAAATTACGATCTCAAAAAAATTACTTCACTGTTCAAACCTTTTATCGAAAAAGCGGGATATGATCTTTCTAAGTTCAGTGAAGATTATATAGAAACAATCATTTCGTCTATCAGAGGAAACTGCGAACTCCTTTCCGACATAGCTAAACTCTTTCCGATATTCGCGGATGATATTCCTTCTGCGGATGAAGAAGCTTCTGCAATGATAGCTTCAGCTGAAGGCAAAACTGCCCTGACTGCTGCAAAAGAACTTATTGATTCGGGTGAAATAAATCAGGATAATTTTACTGAAATTACCAATATGATAAAAGCAAAAACCGGTCTGAAAGGAAAGAATCTTTTCATGCCGGTGAGAGCTATGCTTACATCGGTTCTGCACGGACCCGATCTTGCCGAGATGCTTAAACTGATCGGCTTTGAAAAAATTAAAATGAGGATCAGTTCTGCTTATGAAAAGAATTGCGTTTAGTTTTGTTTTTTTATTTTCTTTAGCTCTGACAGCGGCGGATGAACCGGAAGGATTTTTTCCCAAGGGCACTTATAAGTATTCCGTTTCCATGGAAAAGGAAAATTCATTTGAATCGCTCGGCACTGCTGTTTTCACCATGAAAGAAGAAGACGGAATGTTTGTCTCGGATTCAGTCATCAAGTTCAGCATCAACGGTGTTGAAATGAATATGAATCAGACAATTACCGAGAAGAAGGATTTTTCTCCTGTAAAATCAGTTTCAGAAACTATTGTGCAGAAAGGGGATTTTTCAACGAAGTCGCTGATCGAAATATCTTTCAACGGAAAAGAGATACGCATGATTGACGACGGAGAGGAAAGGCTTATTACTCCGTCAAAGAAGTTTTATTTTGGTTCGGATATTCTGACTCATCAGATGATAAAAAGTAAGTTTCAAAAAGGCGTTAAACATACAGTTGTCGTTCTTGATCCTTCACTTGATTCTGAAGGTTTTGCTAACATGACCATCGAGTCGCTTGGCAAGGAAAAAGTCAGCTACAAGGGAACGGATATTCTTCTTAACAAGCTCGTCATGAAGTTTAAGGATTTTAATGAAACGGTGATTTACTGCGACGATGCCGGAATAAATTACATAATTAAATACGAGATAATGAATATTAAGGTCAAAATGGTTCTTGATAAATGAGAAAAATTCTTTTTCTGCTGTTTCCGCTTGCTCTCTTTTCGGCTACTTTTTCAGAAAAGTTTTCGGTAATCAAACCCGAAGGCGAATGCGATATGGCGGAAGCAACGGAGTTTGAGATTTCAAGCGACAACGAATTTTTCGCGGTTGATGAAACATCAAATCAGAAGATAACGGGAATGAAGTTTGAAGGTAAGACCAAAACTTATTATATTAAAACGGGAATTAACCGTTCATTCCCTAAACTTCCGGATAATTCTATGATTGAAAATACGCCGCTTCTGACAATAAACGATCCGCAGATAGCGGAAATAGCAAAGAATTGTCTTGGTTCTGACGATCCTGTGCGTGCGGTAAAAGATTCTGTCTTTAAGATAATAGTGAAGAAGACGTCCGGTTTTCCTATCCTTAAGGCTAAAGATATTCTGAAGCTGAAGGCTGGAGACTGTACTGAGCATGCAGTTCTTACAGGAGCGGTTTTAAGAGCGATGAAAATTCCTGTTGTGGGGGTTGCCGGGATTGTTTATGCGAAAGAATTCGGTAAACAGAAAGATGTATTCGTTTTTCATATGTGGTGCGAGGCTTACTTCGGAGGGAAATGGATCATAGTCGATTCCGCACTTCCATTTAATGACAGTCCGAATCAATATATTGCACTTTCGTATCACAATCTGAAAAAGCACATGCCGCCTCCGATTGATTTCGCATCGAGAATGGAAAAACTCAAAAACTTCAGAATAAAAGCTATTAGATGAAAACACATAAATTGTTTCTTGCTCCGTGTGCGGATCTTACGACTCCGGCACTCAGGAGAGAAATACGCAGATTATCGAAAGACGTCATTCTTTTTTCGGAAATGATAAGCGCATCTTCGCTTATGCGCGGAGGACTCCG
>JAKJGA010000189.1 GCA_022704645.1 Spirochaetota bacterium | reverse complement strand
CCGTATTGTTTCACTTTCCCCTTCCATTACCAGAATGATTATAGACATGGGTAAATCTGACATTCTTGTAGGTATAACTCCGTTTTGTCCGGTAGTGAAAAATGCCGAACTTATAGGAAATTCCATAATACCCAGCATGGAGAAAATTATTTCTTTAAATCCCGACCTTGTAATAATGAGTATTGAAGATGAAACCATGATAAAAAATGAGCAGATCAAATGTGCCGGAATAGAAATATTATATTTACAAGAAAATGAATCTTACGCGGATATTGAATATAACTATCGTTTGATTGCCAAGAAGCTGAATTATAATGCTGAAAATAAACTTACAGCTTATAGACAAATTGTAGCGTCATTTTCTCCGGTAACAATGAAAAAAGCAGTTATACTTTTAAATTCAGTTCCGCTTGTTGCAGTGAGTTCAAATTCGTTCATGTCTGATGCCGCTGAATCAGCAGGATTTTCAAACATAATAAATACTAAAAATCCCTACCCTTTTATTTCAATGGAATATCTTGCCAAATTAAATCCGGATATTATACTGATTTCTGATATCGGAGGAGCTGTTGAACTTAAAAAGGTTTTAAGGCGGATCGGACTTAAAAATATTTCTTTGCAGATTTATAATTCAGAAAACTCCTGTTACTATACTCCGATTGATTATATAGCTTCTGTTAAAAGCTTTAAGGGAAAATGAAACTTAAATATTTATTGCTGCCGTCTATTGTCCTGCTTTATCTGATATTTCTTTCTTCGGGAGGAGATTTCATCAATCTGTTTTCGTTGAGCAAAAATACTCCTGATTATTTTATAATAATTAATCTGCGTATTCCAAGATTACTTGCAGCATCATTAACCGGAGCCTCCCTGGCTCTAAGCGCTCTGGTATTTCAATCAATATTCAGAAATCCTCTGGCTGAAGCATATACTACCGGAGTTTCAGGCGGAGCTTCATTTGCCGCGGCATTCGCAATAATATTTGCAATGCCTTCATCTTCTATTCCGTTTTTTGCTTTTGCAGGAGCTTCGTTTTCAGCCGCAGTTACGGTAATTGCGGCAAAACGTTTTGAACTTTCTGATTCAAGACTTATTCTCTTTGGGGTAAGTTTAAATATGTTTTTTTCATCAGCAGTTATGTTATTGTTTTCTTTTTCCGAATCCAGAGCAGTACACAAAGCATTGTCTTGGATGATGGGAGATATATCGATAGCAAGATTTGAATTGATACCGTTTATTATTCCTGTATTTGCTGTATCATTTTTGGTAATACTTTATAATTCTCAAAAACTTACAATTATTTCTTTCGGAGAATCCTTTAGAATCGGATCCGGGATAAAGAATTCAGACATTTTAATTCTTTTTCTTGCAGCTTCAGCCCTTGTTTCAATATCTGTTTCAGCTGCTGGAGTAATTCCGTTTGTAGGATTGATTATTCCGCATTTTGTAAGGCATTTTGCCGGAGAAAGCACAAAAAAACTAATATTTCTTGTTCCTGTGTGCGGAGCTGTTTTTTTAACTCTGTGCGATACTTTTGCGCGTACAGTTTTTTATCCGTTTGAAATTCCAGCCGGAATAATAACCGGTTTCGCCGGCGGTGCATTCTTTCTTGTAATAATATTCAGAGGAACTGGCCGCAAAGTTATTTAGCTAAATGGAGATATAATGAACAGAAATACACAGTGGATTGCACTCGAGCGTGCTGAAGGAATTGGGAGTGCTTCAATTTCTGAGATATACGAAACTCTTACATCACTATCGCTTAATATAGATGATTTATTTTCTCTTTCTGAAAAGGAAATTAGAGAAGAGTTTTCGTTTAAAGAAAGTATTATTAAAGGTATTATTTCTGCTATAAAAATTTCTGATGAAATTGAAGATGATTGCGCTGACATGGAAGAAGTCGGAATTAAGCCATTATTTATTTTCAGCAAAGATTATCCAGAAATATTAAAACAGCGTTTGGGCAATTCTGCTCCTCCGGTGTTATATTTAATGGGTTCTCCGCTGATTCTAAATGAAACCCTTGCTGCAGTTCTCGCTCATTCTGAAACCAGCGAGAAAGGTTCAATGATAATTTTCAAGGGCGCTAAAATTTTATCATCTCATTCAATAACTACAGTCGGGAATATGAGTAAAGGGGGAGGATCTATTCTTCATAGATCAACAATCGAAGCTGGAGGAAAGACAATAGGAATTCTTCCTTGCGGATTTTTCACATACACTATGACTGAGAAAATACAATCTATCTACAATCCGGATAATTTCTTAATTATATCCCCCTTTTATCTGAAAGAGGAATTCAACATCTATAGAGCAATAGAAAGAAACAAGCTGATCTGCGCTTTATCCAAAGCTGTATTTATTGTTGAATCTCCGGCAAAAGATGAAGGCGGAATATTTGAAGCAGCAAAATCCGCCCAAAAAATGCATATTCCTCTTTTTACAGCGGAATATGCAGAATATTCAGAACCGTCGATGGGAAACCCCGTACTAATTAAAGAATACGGTGCACAGCCTGTAAGGGGACGTAAAGATGAAAGCGGAGTGAGCCCCAATCTTGATGCTTATATCGCTAAAATTAAGTTTAATTAATTTTTAATTTTTTTCATGGACATATCGTGAAGCCGTGAAAAAACCGTAACGGCAATTATAGCTCCTATTGTTGCATAAAGCATATCTGACTGAGTATCCCAAACGTATCCTTGTGTCCCGAGAAAAGAATCTGCAGATTCTCCTGTTGCCGCGGATACCCACCATTCAACAAATTCATAAAATGCGCTGATTGCAAGACAAATGGAAACAACGATATATTTAAGCCAGTTTTTACCATTGACGACTTTTAATCTGACAAGAAGTTCTCTTGCTATAAAAGCAGGAACAAAACCCTGCATGAAATGACCCACCTTGTCATAATTATTCCTTTCAAATCCGAATACTTCTTTGAAATAATTAAATAAAGGAACCTCTGCGTAGGTATATTTAGCTCCTATTAGTAATACACAACAATGAAGGAGAACAAATGAATACACAAACAAAGAAAATTTGAATTTTTTATAAGTAAGCGAAAAAATCAATAAAAACAAAATTGCTGGAGCAGCTTCCAGAAACCATGTAAAATAATCATGAGGATTTATGAGCGACCAGATAAATACTGCAAAAAATATAAATATATAAGCTATTAACTTTTTCATACTGCCTCGTTTTATTTATAATCAGGATCATATATAAGCCTGATTTAATTTCTTTATTTTATGTTACTTATAAAGGAATTCCAGATTGTCATTATTCT
>JAKJGA010000188.1 GCA_022704645.1 Spirochaetota bacterium | reverse complement strand
GAACAATAAAATCAGGCTTAATTTCATAAACTGTTTCTTTCAGTGATTTTTCATCAAGCATATTGAATACCCTGAAATCATTAGCAACTTGCATCGCAGGAGCATTTTCATATCTGTCGCAGGCTATCACGTAAATTCCAAGACGCATGGCTTCAATTACAACTTCCTTTCCAAGCTCACCGGAACCCAAAAGAAGCATTTTTGTTGAACCTTTTCCTAAAGGTGAACCTAATTGAACCATAAATCCTCCGTCATTCATCAAATCCAAATTCATTGCAGCAAACTGTCAAGAAATCAATACCGAAATAAAGTAAAATCTGCCGATAATTTAGAAAGGGTGTTTTTATGGAAATTTCTTTTGATAAAGTAAAAGAGCAGATTGAAAAGGAAACCGCTTTTCTTGTTGAACACAAGGCTGCTTATCCTCCTAAGATTTCATTCGAAAAAGGTGGAACAATTATATCATTTTCTGTTCCGTCCTTAAGTGAGTCAAAGATTCTTTCAGTCATAACCCTCATGAAAACACATCTTGAGAATATCAGAATACATTCTTTCGGTGACGGTTATTATGCTTTTCAGGCAATGAATAAAAACATGTTCACTACAGAAAACATGTTAGATAATTATAAAATTGAAATTTCAGGTCTTTCTTCTTTCAAGATAGAGGTCAGTAGAAAAGGAAATCTGTCGCAGGAAGAAATAAATTTAACAATCGAAATATACCGATTATTTTTCGCTTCTGCACTTGATGCAGATCCTTCAGTCCTTCTCACCAGACTTGGCGCTTCCGTATATAAAGACAATCAGGAAATAGGTTGGAATTACATTGCCGGTTACGAAGAAGTTAAAAAAACAATCCGTGAATCCATTATCATGCCTCTTAAAAATCCCGAAGTATATGATTCTATTTCAAAACTAACACGCCGGACATTTGAATCAAACAGACCAAAGGCTATTCTTTTCGAGGGCCCTCCGGGAGTCGGAAAAACAACAATAGCACGTATCATAGCGGGAGATGTAAAAATTCCTCTGGTATACCTTCCGGTCGAATCAATAATGTCAAAATGGTACGGACAAAGTTCTCAGAATCTTTCGAAAATTTTTGATTTATGCGAAGAACTTGGAAGCTGTATTCTTTTTCTTGATGAAATAGACTCTCTTGCAGGAAGCCGTGACCAGAATATGTTTGAAGCTACAAGGCGGATTTTATCTGTCCTTCTAAGAAAATTAGACGGAATTGAATCAGCATCAAACACAATCACAATCGGAGCAACCAACCGTAAACACGATCTTGACTCAGCTTTAATAAGCAGATTTGATCAATCTGTTTTTTTTCCTCTGCCTAATTCAAAAGAGCGTTCATCAATATTTGCCAATTATGCAGTTCATCTAAATGAGGATGAACTGCATCTGCTCGGAGAAAAAAGCGAAGGACTTTCAGGAAGAAATATTAAAGATGTTTGTGAACATGCAGAAAGAAGATGGGCGAGAAAACTCATCATTAAAAATGAAGAGATTTCTCCGCCGCCGGTAGATTATTATAAACATGCTGTAAACATGAGAAACGCATCTGACGAATAATTATTTTCTAATAATTTTTTTAACATCCATACGTACGCTTACAGGCGAAGGATATTTTTCAACATAACCGCTTCGTAATACAAACTGAATTTTACCCTTGACCGGAAGAGAATCTTTAAGACGTAATTTAAACTCATTCTCTTCAATCGGCTGAGTCATGGGATGCAAAGCTATTTTCTTATCAACGCCTGCAATTCCAATTTTTAAAAAATCAGCTCCTGCAGTCATTAAATTTGACGGAGCTTCGTTCTCTGCTGTGATAATTATCCAAGTACCGTAAGATGAAAGCTGTTCTCTTACAGCTTTCATGGATGAATCTCTGAATGAATCAGTAAGAGCATCTTCTCTTGAATAGAAATTTCTAACGAATAGATTGGCGAGTCCCCCAATCTCCATGCCTGACGGAGTAAGACCGTCTCTTTTATTCTTAATCTCTTCATCCGACCATCGTATCCAGTCAGCAAGTTCTTTTACAGCATCTTCTCTTTTCGTTTGAACCATGTTAGATTCAAGAACTGCTTTTTCTATAATCATACCTTCTTCACTTTCTCTATCGAAAAAATATACTTTTGAAGAAATATTCTGTATCAACTCGTCTTTATCTTGCATAGTTAATGGTTTGGATAATTGGCCCTTTCTGACAATTCTTCTTTTTTCAAGAAGTATTGAATTTCTCTCTTCAGTTTTTCCCGGAGTAAAAACTATTTCCGCAACAATATCATCGAAATTATTTTTTGCTATAGTTGTTATTTTTGCGGATAATCCATGTTTTTCTGCGGCAATTTTTACCGCTTCACAAAAAGCACCAAGAGATATAATAAGCTCTCTGTTTCCGGGATCAACAGCCGGGAGAGCTCTATTCTTGTCCCATCCTATAATCCATTTATTATCAGATAGTATTTTTACTGTCCATGGCTGGGTATTGTGACCGCTCGGGGCAAGTGATGCAAGAGATAATATCTTTTCTGAAACACTTCCTTCAGTATTGTCTTTAAAGTCATCTCTTGTCAGTCCACCGCACGAACTTAGATTTAAAATCATAAAAAATATAAATGATAATGCTGCTGTTTTTGTCTTCATATCTTTCCTCATTTATAAATAAATAATTATTCTATTTTCAGTCAATAACGAAAAAGACTATAAAAAACAGTATTAATTATTCACCAAAGAAGAGTTTCCAGAAAGGATCTTCTTCAGGGCAAATAAGTTCAAACTCATGTTTTTTTTGTTTTATAGTATTTCTTTTGAGTGAAGAATCAAATCTTCCCAATATCCAGCTTTCTATTCCATCAGCTTTCAGCAATTCCATGACTTTTTTCTCTTTACCCGGCTTTACTGCAGCGAGAAGAGTTCCTTCACTGATCGCTTCCCAGGGATTAAAATTAAGCTCTTTTGAAATTGAAAGAATATCATCAGGAATTTCCACACTGTCAAAATCCGCAAATACCGGAAGGCCGGATGAACGAGACATTTCCCATAGTCCTCCGATTACACCGCCTTCAGTCGCATCATGCATCGCGTTAACTTCTCCCGAATCAAAGGCAACAAGAGCATCTTTTACAACTGTAATCTCATTTGAACGTCCGATAAGCTTTTCAATATTTTCCTCTGACATCCTCCCTCTCAATTTATTCTGCTTTAATATAGCAAGAAGTGAAGAAGCTTCGATTGAAGGTCCTTTAGTGATTAAAATGCTGTCTCCGTCTCTTGCTCCTCCGGGAGAAATCCATTTATTTGAATCGGCAAATCCCCAGACACTG
>JAKJGA010000029.1 GCA_022704645.1 Spirochaetota bacterium | reverse complement strand
TTATTTTTTTTAAAATCCGGCGGAATAAAACCCTTCCTTGAACATGAAGCGATCATATTTCTGAAAACATTATATCCGCTTCTTGCAGGTATCAGATAATCACACAGAAACTCACCTCCGAATTCGGGAACAGCTTCAATAATGAAAATTTCCTCTTTCGGTGTAAAAATAAATTCCATTACAAGCGGAGATTTTCTTATCGAATAATAATCTGTAATTTTCTGTCCAATTGATTCAATTTCCTTCCATCTGTGGGTATATTTGGAAGGAGCGATATGTTTAATATCAACAAAATACGGAGGATCGGTTTTTTCTTTATCAGTGATCTCCGCAAGAAAGAATTTTCCTTTGTGAACAAGCCCGACTGCTACTATTTCATCTCCTTCGATGAAGTTTTCTGCAATAAGTTCAGCTTCATCGCCCACTGTTTTTAGATATGATTTCAGAGCGGCTTCATCCGTTATCAGCCGGCAATCCGATTTAGCATGACCCGAAACCGGCTTAAGAACAAAAGGATACGGGAATGGGATTTTATTTCTTTTAAAAACAACTGTTGACGGTGAAGGAAGTCCTATTTCTTTAAAAGCCAGCTTCATTTTTCTCTTATCAAAAATCTCATCAGATCTTTCAACCGGAAAAAGTTTAACACCTATTTTCTGGGACAGCAATGCCGCAGTTTTAACTGCATTTCCGAAACTTCGGGATAATACACCTCGGATTCTTCCCTCAAGAAAAAGTTCACTTATTTTATTTTCAATTTCATGGTAATTTTCGATAGATTCCTGAATTTTAAGATCAGCAAGACTCATTCCGGCGGCATTTGAATCCATATCAATGCAGATTACCTTGAATCCAAGCTTCTTCGCTTCCCTTATTAGCGGAAGCTGATAAAATCCTGCTCCAAGCGATACAAAAGCGTCATTATTTTTCTTCTTTTTTCTGAACCAGAACATACAGGTGCTAAACCACGCCTTAAAAAATAATTATACGATCAGCTTCTCTTTTAATGTCGGAAGTAATCACATCAATGATGAGCTTTTTATATTCCGATGTAAGTATTCTCCTTCCAGTCAACAATCAGGTCAGAAGGAAGGTCATTACTGCAAAGAGCAGTAAGCGGCGATATTTCAATATTCTTTACAAAATCAGGTATTGAATAATTTTTTTCCAAAAGCCATGAACGGTAAAGATTGTTCATAAGCTCCCGTGATGATTCAAGAGAATCGACTCCTGAAGCATTTTTCACAGGTGCAAATTCATTTTCCCTTAGTGTTTCAAGTATTATAGTTTTTTCAGCAAGCGGAATCGAATCGAAAACAAATTTTTCAAATTTAAATCCTTCAATTTCTTTGATTTCACCTTTTACGTAAGCCTTAATTTTTTTTCTCGCCACATGAAAAGGAAGATTTATTTCACCGCCTGAAATATTTCTTTTAATAAAACTGCAGCTGAAAACATGTATTCCTATGCTCCCCCACTTATAAAGAAGCGATCCGTCTGAATCCTGGGCAGTCAATACTTCTTTCGGCAGATCGGAATATTCCTCAACCCCGACTGTTGAATCATCATATTTTACAAAAATGCCGACTTTTTCATCGGGATAAGCTTTTATCAGCGCTTTACTCGACAGCTCTGAGTTTTCTATACCGTGAATACCGAAAAATAATGGATCAATAATATTAATAAGCGGATTATCAACCTGGAAGTATGAAATGAATTCTACTCCTTGCGACATAATTTTATCAAGAACACCGCTTGATTCCAGCGCAGTAAGAGAACCTCCATGACCGTCCGGGTTTCTGAAAAGTGAAGTTTTCCCTGACAAAATAAGTTTTCCTTCTATATCAAGAGAAGGAATCATATTCTGTGGAAAAATGTGAACATTTTTATGATCTAAACCAAAATATGAATTTTTTTCAAATTCTGCCACAGTCGCAGAGTGATTTGCCTTAGATGTCATAATCAAAAAAGGAATATTCGAATTGTATTTTCTGGTCGCTGAAAGTACTTTTTCGGCATGCAGCTGAAACAGAGTTTTGTTTTTCACAGCGCTGACAGGAAAAGCTCCCTTAGGTCCTTCAAAACCAAGACGGGATCCCTGGCCGCCTGCAACGACAAAAGCTGCAACGGCTCCTCTTTTTATTAAATCAACTCCATAATTTGTGCATTTATTAAGATAAACATTATTTTCGGAAAGACTTTTAAGAGAAATACAATCAACAGGCATCATTTTCCTGCCTGTTCTACTTGCTGAATTGGCTATCCTGAGTAAATCATCAATTTTTTCAAAATTAACTGAAGAAATTTCATCAATCAGTTTATTTCTTTCATTCTCCGGAAGTGATTCTAAATACTCCACTAAAGCATTCTGTGAAAACTTATTAAGCAATTTACTGCACTGTTCAAAGTTCATCTTATTCTTTCTCCGGCAGACTTATTGAAATAAATATGAAACCTATGATAAAATAATCAAAGTTTAAACATGTAAACGAAAAAATGTATGATAATTATTTTTTTTGCTAATATATAAGCGCCTGTATGCCGATAAGTTGATTGGGAATTTTATTTTCAGGCGGTATAAGAATTAATTTTAATTTTATAAAAAAAATTCTTGCTTATACTCGGTTATGGATTAAAATACTAACAATTGTGTGATGTCCGCCCTATAAATGCGGGTCGTCGCTAAGACTACAGGAGTTATAATATGGCAAAGTATAAAACGCTTGCACTCGTATTCGCGGCACTTTTTTTAACAACAATTTCTTTTTCACAGGATGCAGCCAAGACAGATTCTACTGCCGGAGGAGTTGATCAGAGTAAAACCGATCCCGCGTCTCAGTATTCGGAAGCAGACCGGCCTGAGGATAACTATCTAGCTAAATTTCATGCTAACGATGTTGTTGAGAAGCTCATGAAGACTAATCTCGACCAGATATTCACTCTCAATGTAATCAAAGAAAATTATAAAGATACTCACGGCGACTGGCAGGAAGATTACAAAAAATGCTACGACGGCTACAAAGTCGGTGTTGATCTTTTTTACAGAAGAAATATTGTTTATGCTCGTGTAAAACTTGAAGAAAACAAAAAAATGATCAATCAGTTTTATCAGAAAATTTCTGATGCCTACAAAAAAGACACTCTTGAAATGTTAAATCTCTGCGCAAATAACATACTTGAGCTTACTTTGGATTCTAAATCTGCAGCCGATCCAAAGAAAAACAAAGTTCTCTTTCACAATAAAATGAGACTAAGAGTTGCTTATGGACAGCTTGATGATGCTGAAAGACAGAGATCTGATGAGATTTATGCAACATCTATTTTCCACTACAGAGTAGCAAAAACTTATGCTATCAGAATTCTTGAAGAAATAAATCCTAAAGAATTCAGAGGAAAATATGACAGAGATAAAGCTGACAACAGAAGCCGTATATGGGATCCTAATAAGAAAACTACCGCATCAGAATATACAAATCTTAAAGAAGATGAGCCGATGCCTAAATAA
Source organism: Spirochaetota bacterium (assembly GCA_022704645.1). Classification (GTDB taxonomy): domain Bacteria; phylum Spirochaetota; class UBA4802; order UBA4802; family JAFGJZ01; genus JAKJGA01. The sequence goes on along the minus strand of JAKJGA010000029.1, from coordinate 11,667 downwards.
TCTTGACTAGAACATTGAAGCAATAAAAAAAGGGGGCTTACCCCTTTTTTTATTGCTTAAGAATTAACATGAGACAAAAAAAAATACTGATAATTATCTCCGCTCTAAGCATCCTTTCTTTTTCGAATTCTTCATTATTAAATATCGAAAAAATGAAGGATTTTACCGTAGTCCTTGATCCTGGTCACGGCGGAACAGATGACCCTCCAATATCCATCAACGGCGATAGATATGATCCATTATCAAAAGAATATCTGTCTACTTTCCGTTCCGGTGCAGTTCATTTGGGACTAAAAGAAAGCGAGCTAATGTACACAATAGCTTATAAAGCTAATGAAATATTAAAACTGACTCAAACAAAAGACGGATTTAACAAGTTTACAATTATACTATCAAAATATGGAATTAAACCTATCGGTCATTCCGTAATCAATAGTCACATATCAAGACCAAAAACATTGAATGAATCATTAGCAAAAAAACTAAAAGATCCGAATGCTCCTTACAGACTATTCGATTATCCATCTGATAACAAAATTGCTGACGGCAGAATAACTTCCATAAACAAATTAAAACCACAGCTTGTAATATCTCTTCATTGCGACTACTCTCCCCCGCCAAGACATCAGGGCTTTACCGCAATAATAGTTCCTCCTTTCAGATATTTTCAAAAAGGAATTGAATACTATAAAAATAAGGATTCTGGTGATTTTTATCGAACAATGCCTGATGCGGCTGACTACTGGCTTATTAAAAATGATAATACAAATTCATTTGAATCTTTTGTGAATGACGTCGCTCTTTATTTTACATCATATCAGCTCAATCTACCGGCTTTTGAATATAATCCTTCAGATTTCAAAGGATTCAAGCAGAATATGGTAAAATGGAGTTATTCAGATTTTTCTTCATGGAAAAAGGAAGCAATTGCCGGCAAAGGATCGTACAGCAATAAACTTGAAAAGTTTAGACCTGACAGCAGATTTTGGAAAAGAGAGATGTCTGCATATGAGAACTTTAAAAGAGACGGAGGCGAAGAAGGGTTTGGAGGCGATAATCATTTTGCCACAATGGAAATTATAAGATTTATGCTGGCTGCTCTTGAATTACGCGGAATGAAAAACTACGTTTATGCAAAAGATCCATATTATTCATGCTGGTTAAATCCTATACTTCTCAACGCAATCAATGCTTATATTGAAATCGGTTATCTTACCAGTTACAAATTCAGAAAAATTCTAACTGAAGAAACAGATGCTTTGGCTGAAGCCATCGCAGTCGCTTCTTATTCTCTTTTAGCAGAAACTAGAGTCATAAACAACCTTGATTTTGACAACAAACCAAGATACAAAAAAATTAATTTACAGAAGTATGATATTAAAAATAAATCTTACTTTGATCTTGTGAGCAAATGATGAAATATCTAAAAAGCTTTCTTTTATTATTTCTTTTAACGTCATCATCGATATTTTCAAATGATATTTCTTCTGCAGCAAAAAAGGCAAAAGAATCCGTGATTCTGATTACTGTATTTTCTTCAAAAATAATTAATGGAAAAACCGTTTATTATAAAACAGGTTATGGTTCAGGAACTGTTATTTCATCAAAAGGTCATGTAATAACAAATTATCATGTAGTAAAAAAAGGAGATTATTACATCGCGACTCTTTCTGACGGTACTGAGACAGAGTTTGAAAAATTCACATCAGGCAATTATTTCAGATTCGATTATGAGACCGATCTGGCTTTAATGAAATTAAAACACGGCAACTACATTCCCGTAGAATTGGCTGATTCTTCCAATTCATCAGAGGGAGAAACAGTTATCGCAGTAGGCAATCCTTACGGACTCAGACACTCAATAACAAGCGGAATAATTTCATCAATGGGCAGATGTGATATAGGATTTTCTGCTGTTGAAGATTTTATTCAAACTGACGTACCGATTAATCCAGGCAACTCAGGCGGACCATTGATAAACCTTAATGGACAAATGATTGGAATTAACAGCGCAATACGGACTTCAACCGGCTCTTTTCAAGGCATTAGTTTTGCCATACCGTCATATATAGTTAAAAAAGTCGCCGAGGATCTTCTTCTTTACGAAAGAGTGAGAAGAGGATGGATAGGAATACTTGTAAAAGAAGAAATTGAATCGGATAAACGCAATGTTAAAATAATTTCAGTAACATCCGGATCTCCGGCAGATATTGCCGGCTTGAGAAAGGGAGACTTAATAAAAGAAGCTGATGGAATTCTAATAAATTCAAAAGGATCACTTATACGATTAATAAAGAATAAGAACATTGATACGGAATTATTTCTCACAGTTTCCAGAAATGGAATTCTTTTGGATAAAAAAATATTCTTTTCTGAAAACATTACTGATAAAAACATGCATAATGATAAAATCAGAAAAAAATACGGTTTTTCTGTTTCAAAGGATTCGGATGGTGTTCCTGTAGTATCAGATGTCAGCTCTTTTTCTAAAATTGAATCGCTTGAAATCGGAGATTCAATAATTGCAGTAAACGGCAAAAAAACCCCTGATATGACAACTTTTTTGAAACGAATGAAGTTAAACTCTTACAAAATAGAAAGCGTTATCATTAAACGGGGAACAGAACATTATCTTTTGAAACCGGAAGAATAAAATGAAAATATTACTAATTGCAGCTTTTCTATCACTTGCATCAACAAATCTTATTTCAGAAGATATTTTTGTTTTTAATTCAATAATTGTATCTAAAATTTCAAAAATGAATCCTATCGAGAAGGATAAATACATTCTTTCTATTCAAAAAAGTATTATATCGGCGAAAGTTGTAATAGAATCAGTAGAACAGAATACGGAATACAAAAGAGCATACAGAATTACTTCTGTCTTATCTGAATCAAATCAGATATCATTTGTCTTTCACATTTATTCTGAAAAAAAAGATTACATTGATCTTATGAAAAAAGGAGACATTTTTGAATTCAAGGGTCAAATGGTTTTATGCACGCCTCTGAATATAAGGCGGGATAAATACATCATTGATGTAATTCTACAAGACGGAGCTATTGTTCTTGAGTAAATGTGATTGTATAAGACTTAAATTTATAAATCCGTTCAGCTTTGGTTTTTTTAATAAGATTCGCAACTTGATCCCGCATCTTCAGTTCAGCCGGAACTAAAATAAAAACTGAAGTTCCGGATTCAGCCATTATACCAAATTCTTCAGTATCTATTGAATAAATATCATCAACAATTTCAGGTTCTGACGCAAAAGTCAGAACGATCCGCACATTTTCAATTCCTTCAGGCGATAAAGGTTTATATCTAGGATCTGACCGCAAAGCTCCGCGAAGATATTTTTCTATAAGATATTTGGAGTCATTTGAATCATGATAAAAAGATCCGTAACAGCCTCTTACTTTACTATTAAGTATTAAAGTCACAAACAGACCTGATTTTACCTGCGGAAAAATAATATCAGTTTTTTGAACAGATTTACCGTCCAATATATTTCTTGAAGATGAAAAAAGCCAATTTGAAACTTGCTTTTTCTGGTCTGATTCCATATTCTCCCAGGACAGAATTATATTATTAGAAAGAAATAAAAACAAATAAACACAAATTATTTTCATCAATTAGCATTTCTCACCGGAGGATAAAAATCCTTGTACAACAAAAATGATTCTTTCAGCTTTCCTTTGATTATTTTTCTTCTGAATACTTCAACTTCAATGCCGTTTTGAATCATTTCATCTTCTATCGGAGGCGCTATTTCATTTTCTTCTGTATAAATTTCAAAAACCTCATCAGAATATGAATTAGAAGTCAACTTTACAGAATAAACAGATTCATTAATTTCGCAATGTATCCGAATATCCCTTCCGGTAGTATTTTTAACCCGTAAATCTTTTTTGCCGTATTTTATTGTTGAATCAAGACCTAGCGGAACATAACTTACAGGCTGAAAATGCCGATGACGTTCAACAATTGTAAAACCGGAAAGTAGAAAAGCATTAAATAGTGTTGAAGAAACCTGACATATTCCTCCCCCCACCTCAACAACAATTGAATCACGATAAAGGACATTTGCCGGCATGAATCCGTTTGAAACTGTAGCTTCTCCAACAGTTTTATTAAAAGAAAATATTTCACCGTTTCTAATAACCATACCGTTTATTTTAGAAGAAGCAATTGAGATATTTCTTTTAACAGCAGGTGGCTGTTCATTAACACTTGTAGCATATGCGGAAACAACGACGGCCTTACCTTCCATGGAATAGGCAGTGGAAATAATTGATAAAGTAATAAAGAATAATGCGTATATTTTATCTGCGTTGAGCATTTTGAAGCTTCTGCTGCAAATCTTTTCTTGATGTTGAAACCATAATAGTTTTCTTTTTCCAATCTTTGTCATTTTTCAAATAACGGGTTGAAAGACCCACCGCATCAAAGGTATGAATATAACGCGTTATTCCGTCTTTGTCGACAAAAGGCTTTTCACCTGAATAAAGACAAAATGTTTCAGCATTCTTTAAAAGAAGTTCTTTAAGGTCTGCATCTTCAGAACCGTTTAAAATGCTGAAAATTTTTTTTGATTCAAATTCAACTGCATAATCATAATCAGTACCAAAAAAAACAATCTTTCTTTGACCTTCATTTAATTCATAATTCATGAATTTGTCAAAAATACGCAATTCTCCGCTTTTAATATATTGTTTTGAAAAACTCATAACGAGAGAAAGTTTAATATTATTCATATAAAACTTTTTGAGATAATTAATACGTTTGTTATACAAAGTCAATTGCACGGGATCTTTGGGAGTTATAACAGTTTGCTTCTTTTCATTTAAAAGTTCATCAAGCGGCATACCTGATGGTATTGGCTTTGAACAATACGCAGAATAAACAGGGAGCGGATTTGAATTGCTGTCACTTATAGTGTCAGAATTCTTTGTATCAGGCGAATTTGTTTTTATTTGAAGATTAAAAGAAATGTATTTTTCTTCAGAAATAAATTTATCCGCAGGTAATTCATTATCAGTTTTAGATATAGGCAAAATCTTATACCAATAATATATGCCTTTTTCAACATCTGCATCTTCATAAACATTAGAATTTTCGACAACAGCAATTTGAACAAAATCAGAATCCATTTTGTCAGATCGAAATACGGCATAAGAATTATATCCCAGATCTTCCCACTCTATTCTAATTATATTTTCGCTTGGGTCATAACTGACTTTAGTATTTTTGATAATCAATGTGTCATCGGCGAATAAAGGAAAAGAAAATAAAACCGCAACAAGTATTTTTCTCATATATCCTCCGTAATCAAAATTAAGACAAAAAATTAAAAAAAAGTTACATTATTTTCTATCGAGTTTAACTGAAATTACACGTGAAACCCCGGGTTCTTCCATAGTAATTCCATAAAGAGACGAACCGACACTCATTGATTTCTTATTATGAGAAATCATTATAAACTGAGTTTTTTGTGAGAATTGTTTCATCATACGTAAAAATCTTTCAACGTTTGATTCGTCAAGTGCCGCATCAATTTCATCAAGAAAACAGAACGGAGAAGGTTTTACCATATATGTTGCAAAAAGCAGAGCGATTGCCGTAAGTGACCTTTCTCCACCCGAAAGCAATGTAATGCTTTTAGGTTTCTTGCCTGGAGGCCTCACTGTAATGTCAATTCCGCTATCAAGAATCTTTTCCGGATCTGTCAAAGCTACATCAGCCTGTCCGCCTTCAAAAAGTTGTTGAAAAATCTGGCTGAAATTTTTTCGGATCTGCTCAAACGTCTCAAGAAACATATTTATTGAAGTATTGTTGATTTCTTCTATAACTGACATTATATCCTGTCTGGCTTTCTCAATATCCTGTTTTTGTTCAATATAATACTCAAAACGTTTTTTGAGATCAGCGAATTCTTCTATAGCAAGATTATTTATCGGGCCAAGATCGCTTATTTTCTTTTTTATTTTCTGAATTTCTTCGTTCAAAGATGAAATTTCAAATTCATCAACTTTAACATTGTTAAGATCGGATAATTTTTTTTCATATTCTATCCATAAATATTCTTCAAGTGAAGAAAGCTTATAGTCATATTCTACTACGTTTTTATCACATTCTCCGATTCTTTGATTGATTTTATTGAGATTATCCATATCTACTATTGTAGATTCTTTACGTCCTTTAATACGGTTTTCAATTTCATCTTTCTTAACTTTATTTTCTTCAATTTTTCCATGAAGACTCTGGGTTCTCTCATTAAATTCAACAAGCCTGATCTTCCAGTCTTCAATCTCGGCATTTAATTCCGAAATGTGTTTCTCTGATTTAGATATTTCCGTCTTAATGCTCTCAATATGTCTTACTATATCAAGAATCTGTCTTTCGAGTGATTCGATATGTTTTTCTATCCAGCTTCTCTCACTGTCGTTACGCGAAAGATCTTTTTCGATTCGGGTAATCATTTCATTGATGCTTTCCAGTTCATGTTGAGCTTCCGCAATAGCATTTTCGAGATTCTGATTTTCCGCACGCTTATTTTCAATTGATGCAGTTTTCTCTCTTATCCTCGAATCAATATTTTCCTTCTGCGCATGAATACCGGTCTTATCAAAAAGAATGGTTCGAAATCCGTCTTCATAACTTTCAAACATGGATATCTTCGATGCAAGATCTTCAACATTTATAGACTCAATCAGAGAAAGTGCTTCACTGGAAACACCGCTTCGCAAAAATTCTTTTGCTTCATTCAATTTATTAGAAATAGTACTTAACTTAAAATGAATATCTCCTCTGACATTTTGTCTTTCTTCCTCAGAATTCATAAGTTCAGCTTTTCTTTTATCAATTGCATCAATAAGCTGCTTGATTACAACTTCAAGATCTTCTCTGAGTCTTAAGAGGTCTGCTTCAAGAGACTTAATATCCGACTTATTTCTCTCAATACTGTCCCTTGATTCGTTAATAAACTCTATTTTACGCTTACGGTTATCAAAACAGTTCTTAAGCTGAATTTTATCTTCGTCAATTTTCTTGTTTATTTCTTCGCCTGTTTTTAGAGATTTTTCTTTTTCTTCGATTAGTTTAAGTTTAGAACTATCTCTTTCAGAAAGCTCGCTGATGAGCATCTGGGAACGTTCTTCCTGCTCTTTTATAAGTTTTTTGTTTTTCTCAGTCTTCTGATCAATATCTTCAACTTTTATCTTATACGTATGAAGTTTCTTATCTAGCTCAAAAAGCTGAAGCTGTATGTCGTTTTTATATTTCTCATCGGTTTCATTTTCTGTAGAAACCGAACTTATCTTCGCAGAAAGTTCATCTCTTTCCGAATTGAGTTTGGCAAGAGATTCAGAAAGCTTTTCTCTTCTTTTTACAAGATCCTTATTCTTAAGCGCAACAAGTTTAATGTCATTTTTTTTCATCTCGTCTTTGAGAGAAAGATATATTTTGGTTTTTTCCGCCTGCTTGGCCTTTAAGTCCTTTTCTCTTTCTATTTCATGAATAATATCATTTATTCGTTCAAGATTTTCTCCGGTTTCAATCAGCTTTTTGAGAGACTCTTTTTTTTGAAGTTTAAAACGGGATACTCCGGCAGCTTCTTCAAAAATATAACGGCGGTCTTCCGCACGTGAAGAAAGGATCATATCGATACGACCCTGTTCCATGACAGAATAGGAGCTTTTCCCGATTCCGGTATCCATAAAAAGCTGTTCAATATCCTTAAGTCTGACAGGCGATTTATTTATTAGATATTCACTCTCTCCATCTCGAAGAACTCTTCTTGTGACTGTTACAACATCCGAATCAAAACCTAGAAAACGGGTTTCATTATTAAATGCCAGTGAAACTTCAGCAATAGAAAGAAATTTTCTGCTTTCTGTTCCGCTGAAAATAACATCTTCCATTTTTTCGCCGCGGATATTCTTAGCCTGCTTCTCTCCAAGAACCCATTTCACAGAATCAACAATATTTGATTTTCCGCAACCATTAGGTCCGACAATAACTGTGATACCCTGCTCAAATTCTATTTTTGTCCTGTCGGCAAATGACTTGAAACCGAAGAGCTCCATCGACTTAAGAAACATATGAACTCCAAAATTCTGATTATAAACGGAAAAACCTGAAATAAGGCATTATTTGTGATTATTTCCAGGCTTATTTATTAGGCAAGAATATTTTTTGGACTCTACTGAAAAACAGAATGAGTCAAAAATCAGGATATGAGAAAATATTTCCTTCATAATTTCGAAGAATTATGTTTCCTTTCTCGTCCCTACCCTTAAAATACTCCGGAAGAAGAGGTATTTTGCCGCCGCCACCGGGCGCATCAATAACATAATTAAAAACCGCATACCCTGACGTATGACCGCGGAGAGACTCTATTATCTCAATACCCTTGGAAACTTTAGTCCGAAAATGCGATGAACCAACTATAGGATCGCATTGATAAAGATAATACGGCTTAACCCTGTTTTTCAGAAGAGAGTGAACAAGAGGCTTCATAACATCAACTGAATCATTTACCTCTTTCAATAGAACTGTCTGACTCCCAAGCGGAATTCCGGCATTAGCCAGCCGGCGGCAGGCTTCAGCAGCTTCTTCTGTAAACTCATCAGGATGAGTGAAATGAACACTTATCCAAAGTGGATGATGTTTTTTTAATTTTGCAACAAGCCCGTTTGTAATGCGCTGAGGAAGAACAGCCGGAACTTTTGTTCCAATTCTAATTATTTCGACATGTTTAATCTCTCTAAGCTTGCCGAGAAGCCAGTCGAGTTTTTCAGTCGGAAGAGTAAGCGGATCACCGCCTGAAATCAGCACATCACGGATTTCGGGATGATTACGTATATACTCAATCCCATTTTCCCACTGCCGCTTTGAAATTGTCTTTTTTTCCGTTACCATTCTTGAACGGGTGCAATAGCGGCAAAAAACCGAACAAAATTCAGTTACAAGAAATAGAACTCTATCAGGATAACGGTGAATAATCCCCGGTAAAGGAGAATCAGATTCTTCTGACAAGGGGTCTATTTCCTCTCCTTCAGAAATTCTCCTTTCGTCTATCCTAGGGATAACGGTTTTACGTAGAGATGAATCAGAATTATCAGCTGCGACCAAACTCATATAATACGGCGTAACCGAGAAAGGAAGTCCTTTGATGTCACATTGTAAAGCAGATCGTTCATCGTCTCTGAGATCAACGATCCTTTCAAGTACAGAAAGAGTTGTTATACGGTTTTTAATCTGCCAATGCCAATCGCACCAGTCATGGGGCGTTGAATATGGGAAATGCTTCCTGTAAAATGAAGCAGTTTGTTCAGAAAATGTAAACGGAAGCTTTTTGGGTCTTAATGTCCGGACATTATTTCCTTCTATTGAAGAAACCGCGGGAAGCGGGACATCAGCCGAATCTCCTTTGCTGGGAGGGTCTTCCTCATTGTGAAGAAAAGAGTCAAAGGAAATTTCCATTTTTTACTTCCTGCCTTAAGCGGAAAACCGCGAATAATAAAAACGCGACTGCATTCAAATATCACGAGTATTACTTTGTCAAGCAAGATGTCATTATTTGGTCAGATAAATATTTTTTTATTTAGAAAAATTTTATTCCCCTCTCTATGCAGCTCACCTTCTATCTCAAGAAGAGTAACAGCTTCAGCGATATCGCTGATTTTTACATTTAAAAATCTGGATATAGAATCAATATCATTAAGATTATTATTTTTAATCGCGTTAATAATATCATTATTGTCTTTTGTCTTTATTTTCCGGCTTGATAAAAGAGTTAATTCTTTACTTTTACTAATCTCGGAATTTTTTATTCCCATTTCCTCAAAAACATCATCAATTGAAGAAATAAGTGCGGCTCCCTGCCGGATCAGCCTTGCGCACCCGTAATAACTCTGATCAAACGTATTTCCAGGACAGGCCATAACTTCACGATTCTGTTCAAGAGCGCATCTTGCTGTAATCATTGCTCCGCTCTTCTCACCAGCCTGAACCACAAGAGTCCACCGGGACAGGCCGCTTATAATGCGGTTGCGCCTCACAAAAGACCATTTCTGACCCTTTATAAACGGCGGTATTTCGGTAATAAAAGCTGAGGATTGCGAAGCTCTTATCATCGCGTAAATATCATTGTTCGAATATGGATAATGCTGATCGATCCCGCCGGCCATAACTCCGACCGTCGATCCGCCTTTTAAGGCTCCGAGATGAGCAAATCTATCAATTCCGGCAGCTAAACCGCTTATTATAGTATAGCCGCTTTCAGATAATAATCTGGAAATCGTGAATGCTATTTTTTCAGAGATTCTGTCGCTCATTCTGGTTCCGACTATTGAAAAACAATCATTAAAATCAGGCTTTCGTGAACAATAAAGAATTATAGGTGGTGAATCTATTTCATGCAGCAGAAGCGGATATGACTTATCTGTAATAGAAATGAGCTCAAAGCCGATTTTACCGGAAAGATCTAAAATTTTTTCAGCAGCTTTCATGGGATCAGTTCCATAATATGGTTCTGCATGTGAAACAGTACGAAGACAATTTCCGCCCATAATCCCGATTATTTCAGAAGGAGTATAGTCGCTTAAAAGCGATGTGATTCTTTTTTCCCCGAGACGTGCGGAAATAGAAAGAGCCAGCAGATGCTGAATCATTTTGAACTGTTTCCGTAAGATGCGGTTATTTGATCGATATTAGCTTTTGCGTTTTTTATATAATCATCTTTTTTTGATGATGACGGCATACTCTGCGCGTATGAATAAATATCCTCGTAAACGGATAATGCACTTGCTGCGTTTCCTGATTCATAATACATTCTGCCAAGGGCAAAACGCGCGTTAATATTTCTCTCGTCCGAATCTGCAACAACCTTCATCTTTTTCAGACCGTTTTCCTTATCTCCTAATCCGTAAAATTCTGTAAAGGCAAGTCCGTAAAGAGCTTCACTATTTGAAGAATTTTTCTCGAGAGATTTTTTATAATGAAAAACTGCTTTTTCAAAATCAGTTTTTTCTCCAAGATTCATTCCTCTGTTCGAATAGGCGGCACCTAGATAAAAATGAACCTTTGCCGAGTCATTTCCGTATTTCAAAGCTTTTTCAAGCGAATCAATTGACAAATCCCAAGATTTTGTTTCAGCATATTTTATTCCGAGTTTTTCGTATACCGGCCCTAATTTTGCCGAAGCCTGAACCTGAGTATTAATCTCATCCTCATACTCCTTTGCTTCATCACGCAAATCCTCAAGCGACTTTTCACCGCCGGATTCACTGCCTTCGGCTATTTTAACTGATTTTAGTTTTAGATACTCAGCAGGATTCTTATCACATCCGGCTGAAAAAATTACCGCAAAAATTAACAATGCTGATATTTTATATATTTTTTTCATACAACACCTTATACGGAATTATAATCTATAATTTTAGAATTTTTGAAATTTTTTCGTCAAGTCGGTGCAAAAATTTAGAAATATCGCATTTTATATCGAGATCAGCAAAATACGAATATCTGTTTCGTGAGTCCTGATTTACTGAAACAATATATTTTGCCGATCTGAGAGCATTTAGATGTTCAATTGAACCAGAATCTCCAACTGAAATATAAAGTTCAGGAGAAACACAGTTTGAAGAAATTCCGATTGATTTTTC
>JAKJGA010000187.1 GCA_022704645.1 Spirochaetota bacterium | reverse complement strand
TCATAAAAAATATTTCTACATACTTACTTGGGGGCGGTTAGCTCAGTTGGTTAGAGCGCCTGCTCGACACGCAGGAGGTCACTGGTTCGAATCCAGTATCGCCCAAGATCTTGGAGTTTACCATGATATCAATTACACTTCCTGACGGTTCAAAGCTATCTGCCGAGAACGGTTCGACCCTTTTCGACATTATAGGACAAATCGGAAAATCACTGCAGAAAGCAGCTCTTGCCGCATCCGTTGACGGAGAAGCGAAGGATCTGAATTTTGTTCCAGAGAAAGATTTTTCGCTTAAGGTAATCACGTTCAAGGATTCCGAAGGCAAAAAAATATACTGGCACTCGACTTCTCATTTGATGGCTCAGGCTGTTAAAAATATCTTTCCGAAAGTTAAGCTTGCGATAGGCCCTTCAATCGATGAAGGATTTTATTATGACTTCGACGCTGAGAAACCTTTTACTCCAGAAGATCTTGCTTCGATAGAAAAAGAAATGACAAGACTTTCTCAGGAAAACATCGCTATAGTCCGCTCTGAAATTCCTGTTACTGATTTAAAAAAGAAATTCGCCGATATGGGCGAAACTTATAAGGTTGAACTTCTTGATGCCATAAATGACGAAATGGGCTCTGTTTACACTCAGGGAAATTTTTTCGATCTTTGCCGCGGACCTCATGTCGCTAAAACCGGCGATATCAAAGCTTTCAAGCTTCTTCGCGTTGCAGGTGCGTACTGGCGCGGTGACGAGAAGAATAAAATGCTTCAGCGTATTTACGGAATTTCTTTTCCGGACAAGAAGGAACTTGATGATTATATCCGTCTTCAGGAAGAGGCAAAGGAACGCGACCACCGCAGAATCGGAAAGGATCAGCATCTTTTTGAAGTTAGCAATGAAGTAGGTCAGGGTCTGATTCTTTGGGCACCTAAGGGCGCTCGCATAAGAGTCCTCATTGAAGATTTCTGGAGAAAAGAACATTACAAAAACGGTTACGAAATAATTTATACTCCTCATATCGGAAGAAGTCTTCTATGGGAAACCAGCGGACACTTGTCTTTCTATAAAGAAGGAATGTATTCGCCGATGGATATTGACGGCGAAGATTATTACGTAAAGCCGATGAATTGTCCGTTCCATGTTATGGTTTATAAAAGCGAACAGCGCAGTTACCGCGACTTTCCGGTGAAGTTTGCCGAGTTCGGAACTGTTTACAGATACGAACGCTCAGGAACTCTTCATGGTCTTCTCCGTGTTAGAGGATTCACTCAGGATGACGCGCATATTTTCTGCCGTCTCGATCAGATAACCGATGAGATACTTGCTGCGTTTAATTTTTCGATGTTCATGCTTAAGAAATTCGGATTCGAAAATTTTAAGATAAAGATTTCAACAAGACCGGAAAAGGAATATGTCGGTTCGGTAGAACTTTGGGATAAGGCGGAAACTGCTCTCAAGGAAGCTCTTCAGAGAAGCGGAATGTCTTACGAAATTAATGAAGGCGACGGCGCTTTCTACGGACCGAAGATCGACATCGCTGTCAAGGACGCTATCGGACGCGACTGGCAGTTGTCGACTGTTCAGCTTGATTTCAATCTTCCTGAAAGATTTGATATTTCATACTCGGGTTCTGACGGAAAGGATCACCGTCCTATAATGATTCACCGTGCACTTCTCGGATCGCTTGAAAGATTTTTCGGAATATTGATAGAGCATTATAAAGGCGCTTTTCCTGTATGGCTTGCTCCGGTTCAGTGTATTATTATAAACGTTTCAGAAAATGAAGCTGAAGGCGTTAAGGCGCTTCAGGCAAGAATGAAGCAGGAAGAACTTCGTGTTGATATTGATTTGTCAAATGAGACAATGGGATATAAGATAAGAAACGCAGTGACAAGCCGTGTTCCTTATGTGGCAGTTTTAGGTAAGAAGGAAATTGAAGCAGGCTCCGTGTCAGTCAGAAGACGCGGTTCAGATAAGCCTGAAGTTATGAGCTGTGATGATTTTATCGCTTTGATAAAATCCGAAAATAACTGATAGAGTTAATTTTATTCTGTATTATGTCGTTTTCAGCGATTAATTCGGTCATTAAACTGAATTATTGTTGCTAAAAATATGCGCCGTGTGGCATTCTGGTCAAAATCTTTCTATCTCTATGGAGGGGAATATCTTAAATCGCAGGCAAGGCGGCAGAGACCGCAAGGATGCCAGAGAGCATCGCTTGAATGAGGAAATCGACGGCCCAAGCGTCAGATTAGTCGGGGAGAACGAACCACGTGTTGTTTCTCTCGCGGAAGCGCTTCAGATGGCAAAAGACGAAGGAGTTGATCTGATTGAGATATCCAAACAGGATATGTCGATTGTTAAGATATCAGATTACAGCAAATTCCGTTTTGAGCAGATCAAAAAGGCAAAAGAAGCCAAGAAGAAGCAGAAAATCGTTCATATAAAAGAAGTGAAATTACGTCCTTCTATTGATGAGCATGATTATTCTCATAAAGTTAAGCATGCGAGAGAGTTCCTTGAAAAAGGAGATAAAGTTAAGGTTACAATGATGTTCCGCGGAAGAGAAATTGTTTATTCCGAACTCGGACTCAGGGTAATGGAAAAGATGCAGGGAGAACTTACAGACTGTGCGGTTGTAGAAAGAAGACCGCTGGTTGAAGGAAAAAGTATGACAATGTTCCTTGCTCCTGGCGTATCCCAATCCGCCAAGGTCAAGAAGACAGATATAGACAGAGAGGAAAATAATGCCTAAAATTAAATCGAATAGCGGAGCAAAGAAAAGATTCTCCATCACGAAGAAAGGTAAAGTGAAAAGAGCCAGCGCTTTTGCAAGACACCAGCTTCAGTGCAAATCTCCGGGCAGAAAAAGAAAGCTCAGAGGAACGTTTGCGGAAAGAACTCCTGAATTCGATAGAATCAGCAGAATGCTTCCTTACGCGTAAGACGAATATTTAAAGAGGTTAGAGTATGCCAAGAGCAACCACTGGTTTAGTTCACCATAAAAGACAAAGAAAAATAATGAGAGCCGTAAAAGGCTATATAGGCGGAAGAAGAAGACTTTATAGAACTGCGAAAGACGCTCATAGAATGGCGCTTCAGCATTCTTATAAAGACCGCAAAAGAAAAAAACGTGAGTTCAGAATTCTCTGGATCGCGCGTATCAATGCAGCTGCAAGAATCTGCGGTGTTTCATACAGCAAGCTTATCGGTCTTCTTGATAAAGCAAACATCAAGATCAACAGAAAGATGCTTTCTGAAATCGCTATCAAGGATTTCAACGCTTTCAAAGAAATCGTTGCAAAAGCAAAATAAGATTCTAATTTCATTAGAGATTATAAAAAAGCGTTCCAATCCGGAACGCTTTTTT
>JAKJGA010000186.1 GCA_022704645.1 Spirochaetota bacterium | reverse complement strand
GTTTATAATTTAACTAGTTCATATAATTACGCATTGAATATAATAAAAGATCCGAGAACGGGGAAATATTTTTCAACGAATGAAAAGACCGGGAAACACGGATTGAACCCAGGAGATTTTTCTGGCACTAAATTGAATGATGATTTTAGTAATATAATCGAATGTTGTATTATGGATGCTGAAAAAATGTCTTATACTTTTAAACCGATTGATGAAAATGCGAAGTGCGGAGAAGGTAATTATAAAGTTGCTTTGTATGTATCAAAGAAATTTGGAGATTTGTGGTATAGACAGAATCCGGATGGTACTTGGTCATATAAAGATGTAGGAGTTTCTGACAGGGATTATGACGGAGACATAATTTATAATCTGCGAGAAGCCAACGCCGGAGTGGATGTTAAGTTTATTGGTTTCTTTGAAGTCGGGGGTACTGATAAGATTGGGAATAACCTGAACCAAAGCAAACTCAAATAATCAGGAGCTCTCTATGCTTATAAAAAAAGAAAAGATAGAAGACCTTGAATTTATGGATGTAGAGCCCGAAGATGAAGAGCTGAGAGCAATAGTGATGGAAGACGCAGATAATGCAAAGAAGAAAGCCGAAGAAGAATATATTGAAAATGTTAAGAGGGTCGAGAAACTGAAGCTTATTGAGGCGATGGGGAGAAAATTAAAGATAGTTGTCGACTCAATAGGATAAAGCAATTATCTTGTCGGTTTTCGAAAACTCAAGTGTCACTTTTAGCACTTGAGTTTTTGTATGGCGATATATGCAATATTTATAATATCATTATTTTGGAAAAAATAGTTGATTTTAGGATTGAATAATTATATTATAATTATTATGAAATCGATAGAATTCATTTGGGATAATAACAAATATCAGACAAATCTTAAAAAGCATAAAATATCCTTTGATGAAGCAAAAACAGTTTTTTTTGATGAAAATGCGAGTTTGTATTTTGATGAAGATCATTCTGAGGATGAGGAAAGATATCTTTTGCTCGGAATGAGCACAAATTTAAGAATTTTAATAGTTTGTCATTGCATTATAGAGAATAAAAATATTATACGAATAATATCTGCTAGAAAGGCGACAAAGAATGAGATTAAGTTTTACGGGGGAGTCAATATATGAAAAAAGAATATGATTTTTCAAAAATGAAAAGTATTAAAAATCCTTATGCGAAATATTTAAAGAAACAGATCACTATTAAAATAAATGATGAAACGATTAAATACTTCAAAAATCTCGCGAAGGAAACCGGCATAACTTATCAGAATCTGATTAACTTGTATTTGTCTGATTGCGCCTCTTCTCAAAAGAAAATTAAGATAAACTGGAAAAGTTAGGGTTTTAGATAGTTTCATATATTGTACAATGATGGTATTCACCTGACACATTTAACTTTCATCCGCAAAACGGTGATGTGATGAATGCCGGCATTGTCGACTGAAATCAAAAATCCCCATCGCGCGTCAGCACGAGAAGAAGATGAATGAATAGAGCTGAGTTGATTGCAAGTTGGGATATCATGAGGAAGACAGAGCCCTCACCCAAAATGAAATAAAAATTAGAAAAGCCAACGGAAAGAGAAAAAGAGAGAAGGCTTTCTCTCAATATATTTGTTGAACAAAAGAAATAATTTAATGATAGATGAAATTCCAAAGTGCGCTAAGAACTTCAGAAAGAGATGAGTGGGAGAAAAATAATTTAAACGTTCGACGCAGTCGGACTCAACTCGGGCGACCGCAGTATCCGGCAAAGCCGGTACGAGGAATTCGCCCGACAAAAAAGCCGGGTAGGGATTTCAAAAGGGACAGGGCTGGCCGTGTGCTCATGAGGAGCACGAGCGAGGCGGCAACACGATGTTTAAAGCCGCCGAGGATGAAGCCCTGTCCCTTTTGATGTAATTGCGTGACACCACGCAGCTACCGGGTAAAGGGCGTGGAACGCCCTTTGAATATTATCGCATGATCCATGCGAAACCTGATATCAAAGGTGCGTAGCGCCTTTTTTTGTTTTGCATGACACCATGCAAAAAACGGATAACAAAGTATGCAGGAACGATCCCTGCAAAGCGATGCCTTCATTACGCAACAGGAGGTTGCAATATGAGGCATCGCCAGAAGCCTTTGATTGTATCCCGGCACTCGGGAAAAATTAAGTAATCAATAATTCTTGAGTTATTCTCAGCGAACTTCCTGTTCGCTTCGTAATAGTGAAGTAATTGAATTTTTCGCACCCATCTTTGAGGTGATTATTCCGTTTTCCCGCTAAGAGCTAAAGCTCTTCTCGCGGGCAATGTTTCCGCCTCCGTGCGGAAACTGCGTGAGGGATTGCGCGGAAAGGCGGAACGCCTTGAAGCAAAAGCCCGACCGTGCGTGGACGGTCAAAGATATGTGAAGAAAAACAGAGGCACGGGCACGCCCAAATTTTGGTAAAAGAATATAAAGGGCGAAGCCCTGAAAAACCTTTATTGACAAAATCCCCTGATATCTTTTTTCTGATCAGTGAAAGAATCCGCGATTTTGCGGAAAACTGAAATTTTGTGGAGGCTTTGAGTGATTGAGCTAAAAAATCTTACAAAGCGGTACGGAAATTTTACCGCTGTGGATGATCTTTCACTTTCGATTGATTCAGGCGGAATCACAGGTTTACTTGGACCTAACGGAGCAGGTAAAACCACTACAATGAGAATGATTACAGGTTATTTTCCTCCGTCTGCCGGAAAAGTAATTGTTGACGGTATCGATATTTCTGCTAATCCGGTTGCTGTTAAAAAAAAGACGGGATATCTTCCGGAATCCGCTCCTGTATACGGAGATATGCTGGTCTATGATTATCTGAAATATATTGCATCAATTCATTCAATTGAGAACCCCGGACGTATTGATGAGACTTCTTCAATGTGCGGTCTTTTAAACGTGATGGGTAAAAAAATAGCAAACCTTTCAAAAGGTTATAAACAGAGAGTCGGTCTTGCTCATGCACTGATTCATGATCCGCAAATTCTGATTCTTGATGAACCGACCAACGGATTGGATCCGAATCAGATTATTGAAATAAGAAATCTGATAAAAGAAATCGGTAAAAAAAAGACCGTTCTTTTATCGACGCATATTCTTTCTGAAGTTGAAGCATCATGCGATCGTGTTATAATTATAAACAAAGGTAAAATTGCAGCTGATGAAAAAACATCAGCTCTGTCGGCAAAATTTAAGGCAGGAAATGCGGTTTCTGCTGAAATCAAGTATGCTGATGAGTTTAATGTAAAAAATGCTCTTAATACTTTCTGCAGTTCTGTTGAAGTGCTTTCTGAATCGGAAGGAATTCTGAAAGTAACTGCCGCATCGGAACACGATATCCGTGAAGAATTATTTAA
>JAKJGA010000185.1 GCA_022704645.1 Spirochaetota bacterium | reverse complement strand
GAAGACTCTCAAAAAATCAGCTTCTCGGTTTCAAAAAACGGATATAAAAAATATACCGATACGTTTAATGGAAGCTATGTTGATAAGGAAATTGATGTTTTTCTTGAAAAAGAGTGATAATCCGGCTTAAATAAATTTCCGCTTCATCATTTCGCGGTAAATTTTCAAAACAACCCATGCATCAGTTGCAGCATAGAGTATTTGTGATTCTGAAAGATTGAATTTTTCCCAGTTGCTTTTCTGGGCTTTTTTAGAAATTCTTCCCTTAAAGAAAAAACCTGCGAGAGCTCGTACACCGCGCTGTTTGAATCTCAGCTTTCTTGCAATTGTCTCAAGATCGACAAAAGAAACGCATTTTGATGATGAATATTTTTCAATATCCCGAAGTTCTCCCTTCAGTCCGAGGCCGATCTTTGTTATCGAAGGATTGGATAATATACGTGTCAATTCAGGCGGATAATTAAGCTTGTTTATCCTGACAAGAAAGGCTTCGGTTTCTGTCGCAAGCTGAATCAGTGAAATGGGATAATGCTCGCCTTTATTGAAGCTGGGACGTGATTCGCTGTCGAATCCGATTATCATTCCTGATTTAATTTTATCAAGATGATGAAGATCGTGATAAGTTTCTATAAGTCTTATTTTTCCCGTGAAAGAGAGAAGGGGGTATTCGTTTATGGCTTCTTTGTCTATTTCATAAAGAAATTCTTCTTCACCGTTAGCTTTAGTCTCCGGTTTATTTTTGCTTTTGTTAAAAAGATTAATTAATTTATTAATTTTGAATAATTTCATCTGATTGCCGCCATTCTTTTGACTATTCCGTTTCCGATCGATCCGCATAATGCAACTGCTACGGCGTCCGCTGCATCGTCAGGCTGCGGAGTTTCCTTCAGTGAAAATATTTTCTGAATCATGCACTGCATCTGTTTCTTGTCCGCTCTTCCGAATCCCGTTACAGCCTGTTTAACCTGTACCGGTGCGTATTCTGTATAACATAAAGCATTCTGCTGAAATGCCAGTAATATTACTCCGATTGCTTTTGATACGTCAAGCGCGGTTGTGGTATTGCGTGCAAAAAAAAGCTTTTCAATTGCCGCAGAATCGGGTCTGTAACGCTTTATAACTGCCGAAATTTCAGTATAAACAATAAAAAGCCTCTCTGATATTGAAAGAGAGGAATCAGTTTCTATGGTGCCGTAGTCAATAACTCGGGCGGTGTCTTCGATCACCGCCCATCCGATTATAGCAAAACCTGGATCAATTCCAAGAACCCGCATTACTGGAGTTTTTCCATTATCTCATCCGAAATTTCATAATTGGCGTAAACATTCTGAACGTCATCATGATCTTCGAGCTGTTCAGTGAGACGCATACACTGCTGTGCTTTCTTTTCATCAAGCTCAACTGTAGTCTGCGGAATATATGTAATTTCAGCAGAAGCAGTTTTGAAAGATTTGGTATTTATTGCTTCAAAAACATTGTTAAACGATTCCGGAGCCATTTTTATTGTAAGCGAACCGTCATCTTCTGCTGTTATATCTTCAATGTCAAAATCAAGAAGAAGTTCCATTAACTCATCTTCATTTGTCTGACCGGATTCGATGGTAATTACACCCTTTTTGTCGAACATAAATCCGACACAGCCAGTTTCCCCGAGGTTTCCTCCGTTTTTTGAAAAGATATTGCGTATTTCCGGATACGTACGGTTTCTATTGTCCGTAATAACGTCCAGCATCATCGCAACTCCGCCAGGAGCATAACCTTCATAGCGGATTTCTTCGTATACTACGCCTTCCATTTTTCCGCTGGCTTTAAGTATTGCGCGTTCAACATTATCGTTAGGCATATTGGCTTCTTTAGCCTTAAGTATTGCGGTTCTAAGTCGTGGATTCGATTCAGGATCAGATCCGCCGCCGTTTTTAACAGCAACAGTTATTTCCCTGATTATTTTTGTGAATATCGCGCCGCGTTTCGCGTCAATTGCGCCTTTTTTTCTTCTAATAGTAGACCACTTATTATGACCTGACATCAAATACCTCTGAAAATCTCGAATTATAGTACAATTTTTTAATACCCTCTTTTTATTTTCAACTGTAATTTTATGATTCTCTCCCTAGCCTGAGGAGCCTTATAGTTGAAATCCGCTGAGGCCTGATAGTATTTTATCGCTTCTTCGTTTCTTTCTAGTTTCTCAAGAATTTCAGCCGAATTCCAGCGTACTTTTCCGCTTGAAAGCTTTCTTCTTTCGTAATTCTGCTGAAGAAGTTCATATTCCATTATCTCTATTTTTCTTTCAAGAAGCTGGAATTCTTTGAACTTCTCATAGTTTTTTTGTTTTAGAAGTGATATTTTGAGTTCCCTGGCAGTTTTTCTCATATCAATAATTTCATCTTTTTTTTGTTTAACTGCCGAATCTATTTTGTTTTCATATTCGACAGTGCGGGAATATGCTTCAAATGCTTCCTGGAATCTGAGATTGCGGTAAAGAATGTCTCCGCTGTATTCATTGCATTTGTGTCTGCGGAGAATGTCTTCGGCAGGAAGAATTTCGAGTGCACGGTTAAATAAAACCAGAGCTTCATCAAGTGAGCCGACATTATTGTAGCAGATGAAACCAAGAGCATAAATTATTACGGCATCGTCATTTTTCTTCGCAAGATATTTGCGGTAATAATCCGCTGTCGCAAGATAACGGTTAATGTCAGCGTGAAGATTGGCAAGCAGGATATAATCGTTAATATTTTCCGCTTCACCCTTTAGTGAAAGATATCTTTCAAGATAAAGTATGCTTCTTTTTTTATCGCGGCCGGCATAAAGAGCTCTTCCGAGTTCTAGAGCATAGTCGGCATTGGCTCTGTCAAGGGAACAGGCCTGTTCAAGAGAGTTCAGATATGCCCGGAAATATCCGGCTTCTTTATATACTCTCGAAAGTTCATAAAATACTGCAGAATCTGATATAAATTCAATTTCCTTGAATCTGAAGCATTGATAATAATGTCTTACTGCAGAATCATATTCGCGCAGATTGAAGGCGCATACACCGGCAAGGCGGTGCAGCTTGAATAGTTCGGGATTATTTTCAATAAAATAAGGTTCGGCTTTTCTTTCGGAAAAGAGCCGGTTTAGATCTATTCTTTCTTCGGCGGAGCCGAGACTGATGAAATCATTCGGAATACGCTTGTCATCAACTTTTGATGAATATATTTCTTCAAGACGCTTTTTTATCTGTACATAGGCTTCTTTATAATTGCCTGAGCTTATAAGCGGATCGAATGATTCCTGTGCGGAAACAAGAGATATTGATAATAAAAAAAAGATGTGAACTAAAAACTTCATGGCAGATTTGTATTCTTATTATCGGATCAAGTCAATCGATTCTGTAATAAAGAA
>JAKJGA010000184.1 GCA_022704645.1 Spirochaetota bacterium | reverse complement strand
GTTAAAAGCGTTTTATTCAAGGATGATAAGCTGGTCTGTTATAACTGTTCCAGCAAAAGAGATTCTCATATGTTCGGGGAATATATTGTTTTTTCAACAAGGCTCACTTCTCCCGTGAATGAAGCTGCTATAAATAATTATATTTCGCGGGCGCGGTATCATAACATTGATAAAATAGTAATAATTGCGCCTATGTTCAGCGATGATTGTCTTGCGTACGCATCATCGAAAAATATTATAATTTATGGCTTTGATGCATTCTTTAAGAATAATATTGCGCAGAAAATTTTTAACAAGAAGTAGTAATTAGCTTCTGCCTTTGTTTATTAATAGCTGCAAATGAATAAAATTAATAAATCCGAGTAAATAAACAAACCAAAGATGATGAGAAAACTGAATTGTTAATAATAGAAGTATTATGTTTAAAAGAGGAAATAAAACTGATAAGTAAGTATAATTAGCATTATCTGAATCTATAAGCTTATAGTATCGATGAAATAAAAGAAAAAAGAATGCGCCTGAAAACAAAATTGGAACATAAGTATAAGGATAGAAATTATTTTTATCCTTTCTCCTCAGATATATCCAGTGTTTATAAAACCAAAAGAACTGAAACCAACCAAAAGTAATAACCCATAAAATTATAAAAAGTGGGATTGATATTCTAAATGGAGTTGGTTCAATTGTCTCATCTGATTTATTCTCGCATAAAGATTCGATTTTCTCTGATTCAGAAATAGCGGCAGATGTTTCAAATTTAGATTTATTTATAAGAGTTTCGGCATTGTTAAAGTCGTTTTCTGATACATATATTTGGCCTGATAAAGAAAACAGAGAAGAATCTATTTCGGGACACTCATATTGTATTCCGTTTTGTTCAAGAATTTCGGCATAAAGGTCTACTTGCCAGTTTGGACCTGAATAAAGAAGTTTATTCATGGACATGTTGATTATTCCTGTTTTTTAATCCGATGCTGTTTTTTTCTTAATAAAAAATACTTTAATTACAATCCACACAACAAGAAGAAATCCGACTACTATGAAGATGTTTGTCAGAATAGAATAATACTTTTCGAGAAGGGCTTTCTGTGAGTATAGAAAATAACCAAGTGCTGCAAGAATCGAGCTCCAGATTGCTGAGCCTAAAAAGGTATAAAAGATGAAGGGTTTGAGTTTCATTCCGGAAAGACCTGCCGGAATTGAAATCAGCTGGCGGACGGCAAAAACAAGTCTTCCGATAAATGTAGAAATATTTCCGTATTTGATGAAATAATTTTCTGCTTTTTGAACTCCTTCGCGGTTTATCAAAAGAAGATGCGCAATTTTTGTATCGGCAAGAGAATAGATTATTTTACGGCCGAGAAAAAGTGCAAGAAAGTAATTTATAAGAGCTCCGAAAATAGAACCCGTAATTCCGCATAAAGTCACAAGAAAAATATTGAGTTCTCCGTTTGCAGCTTTCCATGCAGCAGGAGGAATCACTATTTCCGATGGAAACGGAATGAATGAGGACTCAATTGTCATCAGAAATGTTATGGTAAAATAATTAATGTGAGACATATACCAGTCAATTACCGGAGCGAAAAATTCAGCCATTTACAACCCTCAACGTTCTGTTTCGTTTTGAGAAAGATTTGTGAAAAATTACATCTTCAGTTATTTTTGAGATGTCGGAGCATCCTGAAAGAATCATCGCGGTGATAAGTTCTTTGCGGATATGTTCAAGATAAAAGGAAACTCCTTTATCATACATCCCGACAGCGGCTACGGCAACAGGTCTTCCAATCAAAACGGTTTCTGCGCCGAGAGCCAGTGCTTTTATGACATCAACTCCGCTGCGGAAACCGCCGTCAATCATAATCTGAATGTGACCTTTTACAGCTTTTGTTATTTCCGGAAGAATTTCCATTGTTCCGCGCATCTGATCAAGAACACGTCCGCCGTGATTTGATACTATGATTGCTTTTGCTCCGGCTTCAACTGCAAATTCCGCGTCGCGGGGATGCATTATTCCTTTCAGAACGAAAGGAAGATCTGTTGATGAAATGATTTCCCGAAGAGTATCAAGTCCCTTAGGTCCGACGGACTGGTTTTTCATCTGCATTGTTTTAAAAACAACTGCATCAATATCCATTCCGACAGCAATAGCTCCTGCAGTTTCGGCGGCTTTGATTCTCTCTATTATTGAATCATTGTCTTTTCTCGGTTTGAAAATCGGAATCGCAAGGCCTCCTGCATTTTCCACCGCATTTAATCCGATTCTGTATTTGTACGGAGTAGCCCCGTCACCGACAAATGCTATGGTTCCGGCATCTCTGCATCCCTTTACAACAGAACGGGCATACAGTTCTTCATCAATTGCTCCCGCCATGTTTGTAACAGTTCCGGTGACAGGAGCTGCCATAACAGGAAGCCTTAGTTTATGGTCGAGAAAGTATGCTGTAGTGTCGGGTTCATCAACATCGTGAATAACGCGGGTGTTTATCTTATATTCATTAATTGCTTCAATATTCCGTTTGAATGAATCTCCGCGTCCTACGGCTCCCATTCCCGGAACGCCGGAAGCGCATTTAGATCCGTCGCATTCATTGCATGCATAGCAGACTTTATTGAATTTCTCGCGGGCAACCGCGCGGATGGTTTCCATGCTGATGTTGCTTTCGTCGGATATTTCTATCTGAATTATCTTTTTAGCTTCTGCAATTATCCTTTCGGCTTCTTCCAGAGTTTTTGCTGTCGCGATGATATGACCGGCTTTTTCAACATTTGATTTTGGTTTCGAGATTTTATCACCGAGATTGACGCTAATGAATATTTCGTTGATTCCTTTAACCTGGCGGGCTTCGTCGAGACCTATTATTCTGTTTACGATTCCGGGTTTAGCGATAATCGCTCTTTCTATTGAGACAAGATTTTTTGACGGTTCAAGGTTTGAAGGTTCCTCTCCGAGAGCAATCTCTATTGCAGCTTTCATAAGATCAATTCCGCTTGAAAGCGGAAAAGTATATGTCGACATAAACCCGCCGGAAAGTCTTGCTGCAAGTTCCCCGATCTTTACTCCGGCTGAAGTAACTTTGATGTCGCCTTTGGCAAATCCATGGGTAATGTTGAGAGCCTTAATTCCGAGTGTCATTACACGTTTTGCTTCCTCTATTGTATTTTCAGGAAGAAAGGACGGCATGGTGTGTCCTTTTTCGATGAAAAAAGGCTGGTCTTCGATAATTCTGTCTGCGATTCCGGTAAACGTTATTTTTCCTTTATAAATGACGGCGTCTATCGAAAGCTCCGGACCGTCCATGAATTCTTCTATAATCAGTTCTCCGGAAGGCGAGGAATCTTTTGCATTCTGATAAGCCTCAGTAATCATTCCTTTTTCTTTTATAAGCATTACACCGCGGGCGCCCATGTTAT
>JAKJGA010000183.1 GCA_022704645.1 Spirochaetota bacterium | reverse complement strand
GATGAAGATTTTCTTTGAGAAGAACCGCATCCGAGAAATAGCATAATCGTAAGGCATATAAAAAATCTGTTCATACTCGCTCCGACTGTTCTTTATTCTTACCCTGTTTCTTTTTGTAAAGCATATATTCGATGCCGTCTACCATCGCCTGCCAGCTTGCTTCAATAATATTTTCTGAAACGCCGATGGTTGTCCACCTGTCTGAACGGTTTCCCTGTTCCATTAAAACCCGTACGGAAGAACCAGTTCCTGATTTGCTGTCAAGAACCCTTACCTTATAATCTGAAAGATGAACCTCATCAATTTCGGGATAAAAGGAAATGAGAGCTTTTCTAAGCGCATTGTCAAGAGCTGCAACGGGACCGTTTCCGTTTGCTGCAGTATGTGAAGTCTCTCCGTTAACTTCAATCTTAATAGAAGCTTCGCATGAGGTAAAAGTGCTGTCTTCTTTTTTTTCAGATATTATGCGAAAACCTTTGAGAAGAAAAAAAGGAGAATAATTTTTCTGAATTTCCTGAATGAAAAGTTCAAGAGAAGCTTCAGCGCTTTCAAATTGAAAACCCTGATCTTCAAGTTTTTTTACTTTGGAGATTATTTCAGAAATGATGTTTTCATTTTCTGAAAGTTCGATTCCGAGTTCTTTCGCTTTGAATAGAAAATTACTTTTTCCAGACTGATCAGAAATTGTGACTTCACGTTTGTTTCCAACAAGTTCCGGAGATATGTGCTCGTATGTTTTGGAATCCTTGTTTACGGCTGAAACGTGAATTCCGGCTTTATGTGCAAAAGCATATCCTCCGACAAAAGGCAAGGCCTCGTTATGCGCGACATTTGCTGTCTCAGAGACAAAACGGCTGACCTCTGTAAGCCTCTCCAGTTCAGCAGAACAATCTGCAGTATAATTCATTTTTAGAAGAGCATTAGGAATGATTGAACATAAATCAGCATTTCCGCATCGTTCTCCAAGACCGTTAATTGTTCCCTGAACACTTACAGCCCCTCCTTTTAATGCAGAAAGAGAATTCGCAACAGCAGTTCCGGAATCGTTATGGCAATGGATTCCAAGCGGAATTCCGCATTCTTCTAAAACACTTTTTGTGATTTCGTAAATCTCATCCGGAAGAACTCCGCCGTTGGTGTCACAGAGAACTGCCATATCTACTCCGGCACTTTTTGCTTTCAATATCGTCTTGATTGCATAATCCGGATTATTTCTGTAACCGTCAAAAAAATGTTCTGCGTCCATGAATACGGGATATCCCTTATCTTTCATGTATGCAATTGTGTCATAAATCAGGTTTAGGTTATCTTCAAGGCTTATTCCAAGAGCTTTGGTTACATGAAAATCCCATGTTTTTGCAAAAACAGACAGAACATCAGCTTCAGAATTTATCATTGCCTGAACAAGCGGATCTTCATCACATTTAAGTTTATGGCGCTTTGTTGAACTGAAAGCGGCTATTTTAGAATGTCTGATCTCGGCTTTTTTTATTTCTTCAAAAAACTGAGTGTCTTTTGGATTAGCTCCCGGCCATCCGCCTTCTATATAATCAATTTTGAGTTTATCCAGTTCCCTTGCAATACGAATCTTATCCTGAAGAGAAAAAGAAATTCCGATTCCCTGAGATCCGTCGCGAAGGGTCGTATCGTAAATAGTTATTTTCTTTTTATCCATTAATCCTCTTTCTTTCTTTTCAGACTTATATTTTTTTAATGCAAGTGTTTTTTCTTTATGAACTATGAGTTCGAATAAAAGAAAAAATTTAATCTGATTGAATAAAGCAGAAATATTATATTTAATAATAGCTCATGTGATTACTAAAGTAAGAAAAGAGGATATTTTGGCGATAAAAAAAAGAATTAAACAGGAGGAACAAAATATAAAAAGAGTTCCTCCTGTTAGGTTAGCTATTTGCTGATGCGTTGAAGAATTCTGCCTTGTTTCTCAGTTCTAAGAATTTCTATATAATTTTCGGTTACATAGGAATAAAATTTGTCATAATAAATTTTATGAACACCTTCTCTCTCTCCGTCTTTTGGCTCCCAATCTGTCGGATCAAGGTTATAAGTATAATCTATAAGGTAATCCGGTGGATTTATAGTGAATTCTGACAGAAAACGCGACCACATAGCTTCAGTTCCCTTATATTTTTGATCTTTCCAAAGACGGGATCGATCAAGAAATTCACTAGGAGAAAAGAAAGAAGTTTTTGATCTTTTTCTTCTTGTTTCATAGTATATTTCATATCCAGTGTCCCAAACAAATATTGTTTTATCGGCTGGAACCGTATTCATTATAGCTTCACGCAGTTCTGCACGATCGGCAAAAAATCCTATGTGATGCGGATGACGCCAGGCATTTATATTTACTAGTAAAGTACTTATCATTAAAACAATTAACGATACTGAAATAAGCGCTTTTTTCAGATTTCCTTTGGACATTTCAAAAACGAATAATACTACAAAAAACAATCCCGGTATCATATATAGATTATATCTTGAGACTGGTTTATTCATTATCAGTTTTGAAAGGATTGCCGTTATGAAGGCGGCAGCGATGAAGGCAAAATGTTCCGGTTTGAGAATTTTGCGGTTTCTGATAGCTTTAACAAAGGCGTATATAGAAATTGCGAATACAGGTAAAATGGCCCAGGATTTGAAAACTCCCAAGAATAAATGTCCGATTCTAACATACCATGGTTTGTAAGTTCCGTAGATGGATCCCCATATAATATTCCAAAAGTACCAATCGGAAAGCGCATTATGAAGATAAAAATATATAGCCATTCCAATGATTGGAATCATAAATCCTGAAAATGCTATAACAGAATCTTTAAGGATTTTTTTAATATCACGACCGTTAATTGCGATAGAAATGAATGGAACCATTAAAGCATAAAAGACAACATTTGTGCTTATCATTGTTGCGCAAGAAACAAAAAAACCGAAAAAAAGCCAAGATGTTGCGTTTGGCTTGAACTGGTCTTTAATTATAAAATAGAATGCAGCAAACATCGGAAGCATGAAAGTCAGCGGAATATTATTCGGCCAGAAACCCGAATCTGATGAGGTTAATATTACAAAAAATACACTGTAAAAAATTCCTTTCTTGAAACCGTAAAGTTTTTCACAGCTTAAATATACGATGAATGCGGTAAATAAGTGTATTGCATTGCCGCATGCTCTTGCGGCAAAATAAAAATTGTCATAGCCGAATATTTTAGCTATCCAGTAAAACTCAAGGTAACCGAATGGCGGATGACTGCAACCGAAATCCTTGTAAAGAACTCCTCCGTCAAGCATGGTTCGGGCAAATTCCATATAGTAATAGAGATCCGCTCTCCAGATTGTCGAAGCAAATAAGTAAGTAAATTTGAAAATTGCAATGGAAAGGAATAATATTCCGAAAGCTGTAAGGT